>NZ_JBFUJG010000026.1:0-59976 GCF_056401495.1 Mucilaginibacter sp. P4_E8 | reverse complement strand
TAATGACATATCAAGGTGGCAGGCGGCCTATGATGTCAACACACTGGCCAACAACTTATTGAAAAGCGGCGGCTTTGGTTTAAATTCTTCCTATCAAAACATGTGGTTTACAGAGGTGAATAACCCAGAAGCTGTATTGGTAACCGGATTTAATAATTCTACGGCCCAGTTCGCCTCAAAAAACAACAGCTATGATAAATCAGTAAGGCCGGCTTATTTAGGAGCTGGCAGCAGTTCGTCACAACCAAGCTGGGATTTTGTTCAAGATTATCCAATGCTTGATGGTAAAGCTCCTGGTGTATCAACTAAGTATAGCTATTCCCTGCAAACATTTTATAAAAACCGTGACCCGCGTTTTGAGGCTACAGTTGCCTATAACGGTTGTTTATGGCCAATATTAGGAAACAATAGTTACAGGTTGTGGACCTATCTATACTATACTGATGATAATGGAACTAAATCATCCAGTACCGAAATAACAGGTGCTACCAATACCGGCTTTTATTTGCGTAAAGCAGTTAACTCAAGTGCTGATGCCAGCAATGTACAATATAGCGGGACCGACTGGATGGAGATACGTTATGCCGAAGTATTGCTGAACCTTGGAGAATGTGCGGCCGAATTAAACAAGTTAGGTCAGGGCGAAGAAGCTTATTCGGGCATAATTGCAGTAAGAAAAAGGGCAGGTATTGAAGCCGGGAGCGATGGTTTGTATGGTTTGGATCCAGGTATGACACATGACCAGATGATCAATGCGATTATGCATGAACGTGAAATTGAGTTTTCATTTGAGGGTAAACGCTTTTGGGATTTGAGAAGAAGAAACCTGTTGTTGCCGTTGTTGAATAATAAGAAAACCAGGTTAGGCCTTACCATTGTACTTAAAAATACCGGGAGCAGATCTGATTACATAAAAAATACACGTGAGACCGGGCCTTTAGATGACCTGTATTTAAACACTTTTACTATTACAACAAAACCACTGGATACAAAATACAACTTAAACTGGCAACCAAACTATAGTTTCTTTGCTATTCCTCCGTCAACTATAGCCAATGATCCCAAGATTTTACAAACCAAAGGCTGGGATAATGGTTCTTTTGACCCGTTACAGTAAATCAATATATAAGGCAGCGGTACTGCTGCTGTCTTATATAAACCATAAGAATAATGATCATTTTAAATATGAAAAAACACACAGCCTTATTTTTAATAGCAGCAGCGTTGGGTTTTGCAAAGCCGGCTTCTGCGCAGTATCCGGATATACCTCAAAAGGTAAAAGAAGAGAGTGAAGCATTAATGAAAGAGGCAACACGTCGTTCAGATTCCGCATGGCAGGTGGCATTACCTATTATAAAAGCCGATCAGCGAAGAGGTAAAGTATTTGTGCCCTGGGCAGCCAGACCAACCGATTTGCCGCAGGCAAAAATACCTGCATTTCCAGGCGCCGAAGGTGGTGGTAAATATACTTTTGGCGGACGTGGAGGTAAGGTTTATGTAGTAACGAGTCTTGCCGATAGCGGACCAGGAACCTTACGTGACGCTTGCGAAAAGGGCGGTGCCCGTATCATCGTGTTTAATGTTGCAGGTATTATCCATATTAAAACGCCAATTATAGTGCGGGCACCATACATCACTATTGAGGGACAAACTGCACCAGGTGATGGTATCTGTGTGGCGGGCGAATCGTTTTGGGTAAATACCCATGATGTGATTATCCGTTATATGCGTTTCCGCAGGGGCGAAACCAATGTGGGCCGCAGGGATGATGCCTTAGGTGGTAACCCTATAGGGAATATCATAGCTGATCACGTATCAGCAAGCTGGGGTCTTGACGAAAACTTCTCTATGTACAGACATATGTTTGATCCCGGCGATGGTTCAAAAGAGCAAAAACTTGGAACAGTTAACATTACCATACAAAACTGTATTTACTCAGAGTCGCTTGACTATTGGAATCATGCGTTCGGTAGCACTACGGGTGGCGAAAATAGCACTATGCTTCGTAATCTTTGGGCCGATAATACTGGGCGTAATCCGTCGGTTGGTTGGAACGGGGTTTACAATTTTGTTAACAACGTAGTATTCAACTGGCACCATCGTTCAATGGACGGCGGCGATTACACCACCAATTATAATATTATCAATAATTATTTTAAACCCGGTCCAGTTACACCTAAAGATCAGCCGGTTGGTCATCGTATACTTAAGCCGGAATCAGGCCGTAGTAAGCTTAAAGAAAGAGTATTTGGTCGGGTATATGCGGTTGGCAACATCATGGAAGGCTATCCCGAAGTTACTAAAGATCCCTGGAAAGGTGGCATCCAGGTTGAGGGCCCAGGAGGTAAAGAAATGCCAGATGCAGGCGAATATAAAGATTACATGAAATCTGATAGCCCTTTCCCAATGGCTCCGGTAACTATTCTGCCGGCTACCGATGCGCTTAAATTTGTTATTGCCAATGCAGGTGCAACTTTGCCAAAACGCGATCCGGTTGATGTACGTATAACTGAGCAGGTACGTACCGGAAAGATCACTTTTAATGAGATGAAAACCGATACTGCATATCAGTTTAAAGTGCGTAAATTACCAAAAGACTCTTACAAGTTAGGTATTATCACAGCTCCCTGGCAGGTTGGCGGATACCCTGAATATAAAGGATCACCCTATAAAGACGCTGATAATGACGGATTGCCAGATGATTGGGAAACTGCACATGGTTTAAACCCTAAAAACGCGGATGATTCTGCATTGCCAGCAAAAAATGGCGGTGGTTATACCAACATCGAGGTTTATTTAAATGCGGTAGCCTTAAAAGGCGAAAAAAAGATTAACTAACATAAAATAAGTATATACAAACGGTGATGTTAGGATTTAAGTTTAAAAAAGGTCTTTTATATGTTCTGAGTTGGTTAATGCTGGGGTGTGTGCAATTGCATGCACCCTTATTTGCTCAGGGTAAAAAAAAGGCAGTTAAACCTCAGTCTCCTGTCGCTGCTGATAAAGGAGGGAAGTTGATCTATGCCATTGCCTCAAATGGCGACCGCATTCCTGATTATTCCTATTGCGGATATATGGCTTCGGAGAAACCAATACCTGAGGCCACTGTGCGTGTAGTAGTTCCATTAAAACCAGGTGATGCTACCCTGAGGATACAAGCTGCACTGGATTATGTTGCAGGATTACCTGCCGGTCAGGGTGGTGTTCGTGGTGCTGTATTGCTTAATAAAGGGGTATATAATGTTAATGGTAGCCTTAAAATAAATGCCTCGGGAGTTGTTTTGCGGGGTAGTGGAATGGGTACAAACGGAACCATACTATTGGCTGCTGGAAAAGACAGAGAAACTTTTATTCATGTTTCAGGTAAAAACGACAGGCAAACCGAAAAAGAAATTAAAATCACCGATGCTTATGTACCTGTAAATGCCAATATTGTGCATATAGCCTCCGGTGCTGATATTAAAACCGGTGATATGGTTATAGTGCACAGGCCAAGCACGCAGGCCTGGATCAACACTATAAAAACTGATCATTTTGGTGGCGACCTAACCGCATTAGCCTGGAAACCCGGCGAACGTGATATTTACTGGGATCGAAAGGTAGTTGCTGTTAATGGCAATGCCATCACCCTTGATGCACCTCTTACTACAGCTTTAGATACTGCCTATGGTGGTGGGCTTATAGCAACCTATAAATGGCCAGGTAGAATAGTGCAGGTGGGTGTAGAAAATTTAAAATTACAGTCAACTTATGATCCATCAAACCCAAAAGATGAAGCTCATCGCTGGATGGCTATCACTATGGAAAATGTTGCTGATGCCTGGGTGCGCCAGGTTACATTTGAGCACTTTGCAGGTTCAGCGGTATTTGTAGGATCAACAGGAAACCGTATTACTGTTGAAGATTGTAAATCTCTGTCTCCAATATCCGAAATAGGTGGGCAACGCCGTAATACATTTTTAACTATGGGCGGGCAAACCCTGTTCCAACGTTTATATTCGGAGCAAGGCTTTCATGATTTTGCCACCGGGTATTGTGCTCCTGGCCCAAATGCCTTTGTACAATGCATGTCATCACAATCCTACAGCTTTAGCGGAAGTATCGACAGCTGGGCTTCAGGAATTTTATTTGATATTGGTAACATTGACGGACAAGCATTAAGCTACATGAACCGCGGCCAGGATGGCCAGGGAGCAGGATGGAACGCTGCCAACAGCTTATTCTGGAACTGTACTGCTGCCCGTGTGGATTGTTACCAGCCACCAACCGCCCAAAACTGGGCCTTTGGTACCTGGGCACAATTTGCAGGCGATGGCTATTGGGAATCACCAAACAGTACTATCAATCCGCGCAGTTTTTACTATGCGCAGTTAGCAAACCGCTTAAATAAGGATGTAAGTAAGCAGGCCAATATTTTATATCCGGCTACAGAGCCATCAAGCAGTCCAACTGTTGAACAAGCAGCCGCGTTAATGGCCGATGCAAAAAAGCCGGCAGTAACCATTGTTGACCTGATTAACCTGGCTGCTGAAAAAACACCGGTCAATACCTCATCAGCAGGTGCTAAAGCTATTGATCAGTTGGGTCATAAGCAGGTTGATCCACCTGTTATGGCCCCTAAAATGAGTGTTGATAATGGATGGCTGGTGCGCGGTAATACCGTGCTGGCAGGCAAGCATTTTGAAACTCCATGGTGGAGCGGTACTGTTCATCCAGATTATACATCGACAACAGCCAAGCCAGCCATTACCCGCTGGGTACCTGGTCAAACCGGAACCGGATTGACCGATGATCTGAATGAGGTAGGCAATTGGATGGTTAAAAATAATATTGTAGCCTTTGAGCATAATTACGGCTTATGGTATGATCGCCGCCGTGACGATCACGAACGCATCCGCCGTATGGATGGCGATGTATGGGCGCCATTTTACGAGTTGCCTTTCGCCCGTAGCGGTAAAGAGTTAGCCTATGATGGCTTAAGTAAATATGATCTTACTAAATACAACACCTGGTACTGGGATCGCCTGAAGAAATTTGCTGATCTGGCCGATCAAAAAGGGTTGGTACTGGTACATCAGAATTATTTCCAGCACAATATTATTGAGGCAGGAGCTCACTATACCGATTTTCCATGGCGTACAGCCAATAACATTAATGGCAGCGGTTTCCCCGAACCTGTTCCTTATGCAGGCGATAAGCGCCAGTTTATGGCCGAACAGTTTTATGATGAAACTAATCCGGCAAGGCGTAAGCTGCATCAGGCTTATATCAATAAATGCATGGATAATTTTGCGGGCAACAACGGTGTAATTCAGTTGATTGGGGCAGAGTTCACCGGCCCGCTTCATTTTATGCAGTTTTGGGTTGAAACCATTAAACAATGGGAAACCACCCATAAAAAGAAAGAAATTATAGGCCTTAGCGCCACTAAAGATGTACAGGATGCGATACTGGCCGATCCCACTAAAGCATCGGTTATTAACGTGATCGATATCAGGTATTGGTATTACCAGGCCAACGGCGATGCTTATGCACCTATTGGGGGTCAAAGCCTTGCCCCACGCCAGCAAGCACGTATTTTTAAGCCCAAAGCAGCATCGTTTGAACAGGTTTACCGTGCCGTGCATGAATACCGCACCAAATACCCGGATAAGGCGGTGTTATTCTCTGCCGATGGCTATGATCATTTTGGTTGGGCTGTATTCATGGCAGGAGGTTCATTGCCGGTATTGCCTTCCGGAACGGACAGCGGGTTTTTAACTGCGGCAAGCAGCATGAAATCAATTGCATTACCAGGTGCACCTAAAGATCAATTCGCTTTAGGGTCGGCTAAGGGATATGTTGTTTACAACAGTTCTGATAATGTCATTCGTTTAGACTTGCCGACAGGTGGTTATAAAGCGCAATGGATAGATGCCCAAACAGGCAAAATTGCAATCGGAGAGCAGATAAAAGGCGGCAATAGTGTCGAAATAAAAAGCCCGAAAGCTGGGACTGCCATTTTATGGCTAAGCCGTAACTAATTATTTATGATGAAGAAAGTTGTTTTAATAGTATTTGCTTGTGGTTTGCTTTTTTCTTTTAAAAGCAGTGATCCGGTAATGCAGCCCTTAAAAGTATCCGAAAATCACCGGTATTTTACTGCAGATGGGAAACCATTTTTCTGGCTGGGTGATACCGGGTGGCTCCTGTTTTCTAAAATGAAGCGTGAAGAAGCCGAGCAATACCTGGATACACGTAGTAAACAAGGTTTTAATGTAATTCAGGTAATGGTGGTACACAGCATAGGCGAAATGAATGCTTATGGCGATTCGGCTTTGATCGGTAAAAATATCGCCCAACCTAAAATAACGCCCGGCAATACCTTTGGCAAAGGCAATGAATACGATTATTGGGATCATATTGATTGGATAGTTAGTAAAGCCGCTGAAAAAGGGATTTATATAGCTATGGTACCTGTATGGGGCGCAGTAGTAAAAGGAAGTCATATTGGAGCAGCAAAAGCGAAAATATACGCCGAGTTTTTGGCTAAAAGATACCGTAACCGGTCAAACATTATCTGGATGAACGGTGGTGATATCCCAGGCACAGATTCACTAAAAACATGGAATGCTATTGGTAATGTATTACATGCGCTGGATACCACACATTTAATTACCTTTCATCCCCGCGGGCGCACACAATCATCTACCTGGTTTCATGACCAGTCATGGTTAAGCTTTAACTGCTTCCAATCCGGTCACCGTACTTATGCGCAGGACACTTCTAAAAAAGATCTTAATTATGGAGAAGATAACTGGAAATATGTGCAGGTTGACTACGCTAAAACACCCGTAAAACCAACGCTCGATGCCGAGCCATCTTATGAAAGGATCCCTCATGGGTTGCATGATGTTAACCTCCCCCGGTGGACGGCTGCCGATGTAAGACGTTATGGTTACTGGTCGGTATTTGCGGGTGCCTGCGGATATACTTATGGCAACAACGATGTAATGCAAATGCATAAGCCTGGCGAGAAGAGAACCGCTTACGGTTCAAAAGGATACTGGTATAATTCCATCAATGACYCCGGTGCCCAACAGATGATCTATCTGAAAAAACTCATGTTATCCCGGCCGTTTTTTGACCGGGTACCGGATCAGTCGTTAATTGCCGGTGGGCAGGGGCAAAAGTATGATCGACTTATCGCAACAAGGGGTAAAAACTATGCATTTATATATACTTATACCGGCAGGGACATCAATATCAATACCGAAAAACTGGAAGGGACTAAGATAAAAGCGTCATGGTATAACCCGCGTAACGGACAAGTTACAGCTATTGGAACGGTTGCAAAGGCAAAAACGCTTAAATTTAATCCTCCCGGCCAAAAAGCAAATGGCAATGATTGGGTACTGGTCATTGACGCAATATAAACCTGAAAATAAAGTACAAATGAACCGATCTGTTAAATACATGTTATTAGGATTTGCCCTTGTTTTGATGTTATCATGCAAAACAGGTAAAAACGTGTACTTATTCACCTCGTTTCATGAACCGGCTAATGAGGGCTTACGCTTTTTATACAGCTATGATGCTTATCACTGGACAGATCTGAACCACATATTCATAAAGCCGGAAGCCGGCGACGCTAAGATCATGCGTGACCCATCCATAGCCCAGGGACCTGATGGCGTTTATCATTTGGTATGGACTACCGGCTGGAAAGATGATCAGGGTATTGGTTATGCCAGCTCAAAAGATTTGATCCACTGGTCGGCGCAGCAGCACATCAATGTAATGAGTTATGAGCCAACAGCGGTTAATGCCTGGGCTCCGGAGTTGTTTTATGATGACGAAGCAGATCAGTTTATCATTGTATGGGCATCAACTATACCAAACCGTTTTCCTAAAGGGCAGGAGCCTGAAAACAACAATCATCGTTTGTATTACACTACCACTAAAGATTTCAAAACATTCGCTCCAACAAAATTATTCCTCGATCCCGGTTTCAGCGTAATTGACGCCGAAATTGTTAAAAGGGCAAAAAATGATTATGTGCTGGTGATGAAGGATAACACCAGGCCAAACCGCAACATACTGATAGCTTTCGGCAATAAACCGCTTGACCCATACACCAATTATACCAAACGTTTTACCGAAATGTACAGCGAGGGGCCATCCATGACCAAGTCAGGTAACAACTGGCTTATTTATTACGATTCGTACCGGTTAAAAAGATATGGCGCCATGCGCACAACCGATTTTAAAACTTTTACAGATATATCAGATAGCGTAAAGGTGCCCGAAGGGCATAAGCATGGTACCATATTTAAAGTGACCAAAAAACAACTGAGCCTATTGTTAAAAGAAACGCAGTTGAAAAACGACAGAAGCTAATATGAATAAGATCATCATCAATATATTACTTTTTACCTTAATTACTTATGCCGCGCAAGCGCAGGATACCGTGCACTATACCGGTAATACGGTGGTTAATGTAGATTATCATCATGGGCAGTTAAGCCCTGTAATGGGAGTTCATAGTCAACAGATATTCCGGGCTAATCGCGAACATCCAGAACTGGCCGATGGCTTTGGTTTTACCTATAACCATGCCCCGATGCTGGCTTATTGGAACAATACTTTTTACGTGGAATATTTGAGCGATAAGGTAGGAGAGAGCATTCCCCCGGGCCAAACACTGGTAATTACTTCTAAAGACGGTCAAAGCTGGTCGAAACCAGCGGTGGTATTTCCTCAGTATAAAATACCCGATGGCACTACAAAAGAGGGACATCCCGGTGTAGCTAAAGACCTATATTCGGTGATGCACCAGCGTATGGGCTTTTATACCGCTAAATCAAAACGTTTACTGGTGCTGGGTTTTTATGGTATTTGTTTAGATGGCCACGACGACCCCAATGACGGTCTTGGAATTGGCCGCGTTGTGCGCGAGGTTTTGCCTGATGGCAAATACGGCCCAATCTATTTTATCCATTATAACCCTAAATGGAACGAAAAAAATACCAGTTATCCTTTTTATAAAACCAGTAAGGACAAAGGCTTTGTACAGGCTTGTGATGAGCTAATGGCTAACCCTTTAATGATGATGCAGTGGGCTGAAGAAACCGACAGAAAAGATCCATTAATACCATTGCACAAGGAATATAAAGCATTTAATTTTTATCACCTGCCTGATGGTCGCGTGGTGGGTTTATGGAAAAATGCCCTTACGGCAATTAGTACAGATAATGGTAAAACCTGGCCCGCAAATGCTGCGCGTGCGCCGCGCTTTGTAAATAGCAATGCCAAAATATGGGGGCAGCGTACCTCTGATGGTAAGTATGCCACAGTTTATAACCCGTCGGAGTTCCGGTGGCCGCTGGCTATTTCCGTAAGTCAGAACGGGTTGGATTACACGAACCTTTTATTGGTGAATGGTGAAATTACCTCGTTGCGTTATGGAGGTGCCTATAAATCTTACGGACCGCAGTATGTGCGGGGCATAGAAGAGGGCAACGGTACCCCGCCTGATGGTAAACTATGGGTAACCTATAGCATGAATAAGGAGGATATATGGGTATCATCCATCCCGGTACCGGTAACAGAAATTGCCGATGCTCATGCCGGTGAGGTTTTTAATGATATGCCCGCAGGTAAAGAACTTGAAAAGTGGAACACCTATAGTTCGCAATGGGCGCCTGTAACCATTGAAAAAGCCCCTGATGGCGAAAAGAGCCTTACGCTAAAGGATAGCGACCCGTTTGATTATGCCAAAGCGGAACGGGTTGTACCTGCATCTAAAAAGTTATTGGCCGATTTTACCATCATCCCCGGACAAAATAATACCGGTAAGCTGGATATTGAATTCCAGAACGAAAAGGGAGATGCCGCTATCAGGCTTACACTTGATTCGGCTGGCAGATTCTATACCAAAGCAGGCTATCGCGATAAGAACATTATGAAGTATGAGGCAGGTAAGCCCTACCACATCATCCTAAAACTACATACTAATACCCGCTTTTATACGGTGAACGTAAATGGTAAGGATGTATTGACAAGTTTGTTTTTTGCACCTGTGCTCCATGTTAACCGTGTAGTTTTCAGAACCGGTGATGTAAGGCGTTTCCCTAATTCGGATACCCCAACCGATCAGGATTATGACTTACCCAAACCCGGTGAAGCTGCTAAACAGGCTATATTCTATATTAAATCATTTAAAACAAGCAATTATTAAGGATGAAGAGGGGGGCGATTTTTTGCTGGATGATGATGATAATAGGTCTGTTTTGCTTTACTAACAGCAATGCCCAGGTAGTTTTACCTAAAATATTAGGCAATGGTATGGTGTTACAACGTAATCAATATGTGCCAATTTGGGGAACCGCTACTGTTGGCGAAAAGGTAACCGTTAAGTTTAACGGACAAACCAAAACCACAATAACGGATGCCACAGGTAAATGGATGGTAACGCTTAAGCCTATGCCTGCATCATCTAAACCGGCAACTTTAACTATCTCCGGCACCAATATCATAAAACTTGATAATATTCTGGTAGGTGAGGTGTGGCTGTGCTCGGGCCAGTCAAATATGCAGTATGAAATGCGTAAGAACAGCAAGGTAAAAAAGCCCGATACCAGTACAATAAATTCACCGGTTGATGAGCTCGACCGGGCGCATAACCCGCAAATCAGGATCTTTTTAGTTACCCAAAAGAATTTACAAAAGCCCGATTCTATGCACTCAGGCTGGAGCATTGCAGAGGATTCGGCTTTACGGGCATTTTCAGCGGCAGGTTATTTCTTCGCTAAAAACCTTAATCATGATTTGAATATGCCGGTTGGCATCATTTCATCAGCAGTAAGCGGCAGCCATATTGAACCATGGGCACCACAGGAGGCCTATGATGCCATTCCTTATTTTAAAGCCAACAATATCAAAATTGAAAATGATCCTGGTAAGTTCTACCCCAAAATGATAGCGCCGTTGGCACCATTTGCTATTAAAGGATTTTTATGGTACCAGGGAGAAACCAGTTGTTTTTTGGCCGAAACCATTACTTATACCTACAAAATGGAGGCGCTCATCAATAACTGGCGCAGGCTTTGGAACAACAAAAACATGCCCTTTTATTATGTGCAAATAGCGCCATTTTATTACTCGCAAAGTAAAGGACAGGTACCTTTTACAGAATTTACAGAACCCGAATTGCGTGAGGCCCAAACCCTGGCCCTGCAGATCCCTCATACCGGAATGATTGTTACTACCGATCTGAACGATGATCTGAAAAATATCCATCCTCCTTTTAAATGGGAAGTTGGCCGCCGGTTGGAATTACTGGCTTTAGCCATTACTTACGGACAAAAGAATGTGGTTTTCTCAGGGCCGATGTACAAGGATATGAAGATCAGCGGCAATAAGATCATTCTTGATTTTAAGTATGCGAGTGATGGTCTGGTTAGTCATAATGGCAAACCGCTCACTGATTTTACCATTGCCGGATCAGATGGCAAATTTGTAGCTGCCGAAGCTGTGATCAAAGGTAATACAGTGGAAGTTTCAGCCTCATCGATAAGCGCCCCGGCAGCTGCACGTTTTGCCTGGTCAGAGTCGGCCCAGCCCAATTTTTATAATAAGAACGGATTACCAGCAGTGCCATTCCGCACAGATAACCCATTAAAATTTACCTTAACCTCAAACTAACAAATCTATGAGATCTGCCTGTTTCAAAATATGTATAAGTGCACTGTTAATACTTAGCGGATTAAAAGCCTATGCGCAGGAAACACAAAAGATGTATTTATCAGGCACAGGCAGCGATCATACCGTTAACTGGCAGTTTTTCTGTACCCAGGGACGTAACTCGGGTAAATGGACTACTATCCCAGTGCCATCAAACTGGGAATTTCAAGGTTTTGGCAAGTATAATTACGGCCTGGCTAAGGATAGTTTAAGGGGAAAGGAACAAGGATTATACAAATACGAATTTACGGTGCCTGCTGCCTGGCAGGGTAAAGCTATCAACATTGTTTTTGATGGCTCCATGACAGATACTGAAGTTAAACTCAACGGCAAATCGGCAGGGGCCATCCATCAGGGCTCGTTTTATCGATTTAAATATGATGTGAGCGGTTTGCTTAATTATGGCAAATCAAATCTATTGGAGGTAAAAGTTTCCAAACACTCGGCCAACGCGTCTGTGAACGCGGCTGAAAGAAAAGGAGATTTCTGGATCTTCGGTGGCATTTTTCGCCCGGTTTTCCTCGAAGTTTCTCCCAAAACAAATATTAATTATTACGCCGTTGATGCCAAGGCCAATGGTAATTTGAAAGCGGCTTTAAAACTTTCATCGGTTAAAACAGGCACCATAACCGGGCAGGTATATGCACTCAACGGCCAGAAAGTAGGTACTGCGTTTACTGCTAAGGTAAATACAGGCGACACGATGGTTAATATCAGTACGCACATCACATCTCCTCAATTATGGACACCCGAATCTCCTAACCTGTATAACGTGGTGTTTACCCTCAATCAGAATGGCAAGGCTGTGCATAGTGTAAAACAAAGGTTTGGTTTTCGAACGGTTGAATTGCGCGTGCATGACGGTATTTACGTAAACAACGTAAAGATCAAGTTTAAGGGCGTTAACCGCCATTCCTTTTGGCCGACTACCGGCAGGGCCCTAAACAAAAAAATAAGTATCGAAGATGTAAAGATGCTGAAGGATATGAACATGAACGCGGTACGGATGTCTCACTATCCGCCCGATGATCATTTCCTGGATGCCTGCGATTCATTGGGCTTATTTGTATTGGATGAGTTAACCGGCTGGCATCAACATTATGATACACAGGTAGGCTCCAAACTGGTGAAAGAGCTGATTGAAAAAGATACTAACCATCCTTCCATTGTATTATGGGATAACGGTAACGAGGGTGGTTTTAATTTTGATCTCGACCATTTATTTGACGAGTTGGATATACAGAAACGTCCGCTAATACATCCCTGGGGTATTTTCCGTGGTACAAATACCCAGCATTATGTCAACTATGATTACGGGACGGGTACAGGAATACATGGGCACGATGTATTTTTCCCGACTGAGTTTCTACATGGCCTTTACGATGGCGGTGCAGGCGCGGGTTTAGATGATTTCTGGGATCAGATGTGGCATACGCCTATATCGGCAGGGGGTTTTATCTGGGATTTTGCTGATGAAGCTGTAGTGCGTACTGATAAGAATGGCGAACTGGATACAGACGGAGATCATGGCCCGGATGGCATTGTAGGCCCATATCATGAAAAAGAAGGAAGCTATTACACCATTAAAGAAGTTTGGAGCCCGGTGTATTTAGAGCCGCGTGAAATAACTCCGGCATTTAACGGGACGATAAGATTAGAGAACCGGTTTTTCTACACCAACTTAAAACAATGCAGTTTTAGCTATAAACTGACCAGGCTGGATAATCCATATCACAAAGCGGGCATCGCACCTAAAACCGGAATTATTGCTTCGCCCGATGTAGCGCCGGGGCAGTATGGTAACCTGCAACTGCAATTACCTGCCGGTTGGCAAAGTTTTGATGTACTGTATGTAACTGCTTATGACATTACTAAACATGAGCTGTATACCTGGAGTTTTCCAATCAGCAGCCATGATAAAATTACCGGAGGTATGATTTCCAAAACAGGTGGCAGCAAAGCCTTGATTGAGGAAACTGATTCTCTTTATAAGGTAAAAACCAACAATGGTATTGAACTGGAATTTAACCGTAACTCGGGTATATTGGTAAAAGTAAAAAACGCGAAGGGAAACATCCCTTTTAATAACGGACCTGTATTGATCGAAGGGCAAGACCAATCAGGGTTTCAAAAGCTTAGCCACCGCTACGATGGTGATAACCTCATTGTCGAAGCACAATTTCCCCCCAAGAAAACCGAACCTATGCTCAAATGGATAATCTACCCATCAGGTTGGGTGCAACTGGATGTAAGATACTGGCCCATTGGCGAAGAGGCTGCATTATTGGGTGTTAATTTCTCTTTCCCCGAAAAGGAAGTAAAAGGCGTAACCTATTTAGGCGATGGCCCATACCGCGTTTGGAAAAACAGGATGAAGGGAACCTCATTGGGTGTTTGGAATAAAACTTATAATAATACCATTACCGGGCAGGGAAATGTAGTTTATCCAGAGTTTAAAGGATACTATTCTAACCTGTACTGGATGAAGCTGGAAACTACCGGTCAGCCTATAACTATAGTGTGCAATAACCAGGATGTGTTCATGCGCCTGTTTACACCCTCTAATCCTCAAAAAACTTACAACGTTGCACCTGCATTTCCATCAGGCGATATATCATTTATGCACGGTATCATGCCAATAGGCACCAAATCGCAAAAGCCGGAATACCTGGGTGCAAGCGGACAAAAGAATAAATATTTCAATTACGATAAGAATATTGAGGATGCGTTGCCGCTCACTTTATACTTTGATTTCTCGGGTAAATAATTGATGAAGACGATTTTAGTACATATCACCCTCATGTTCACCGCCGTTTTAAGCTGCTGTTTAAATTGCTATGCCGATATCAGTTTGCAGAACCTGAAGTGTGAAATGCTGGAAAATCCTTTGGGCATCGGCACCGTTCATCCACGTTTAAGCTGGCAGATCATGAGTGATGCGCGTAATACTAATCAAACAGCTTATCAGGTGATTGTTGCTTCAACAGCTGCAAAGCTGGCGGCTAATCAGGGCGATCTGTGGGATTCGCACAAGATAAATTCTGATCAATCCATCATGGTTATATACACAGGTAAGCCGCTAATGAGCCTCACGGTCTGTTACTGGAAAGTTAGGGTATGGGCCAACAACGGCGAAAGCAAATGGAGCGAACCCGCCAAATGGACCGAAGGCTTGCTGAACACTGCCGATTGGAAAGCCCGTTGGGTAGGTTATGATCATGGCTTTCCCTGGGACAGTGTTTCTAAATTCTCCCGTTTATCATCTCGTTATTACCGTAAACAGTTTAATATTAAATCAGGTATAAAAAGAGCTATGGCTTATATAGTTGGCTTGGGTCATTACGAACTATATGTAAATGGGAAATCTATAGGCGATCAGGTATTGGCCGAGCCGCCTACTGACTACACCAAATCTGTGAAATACAGCACTTTTGACGTTACTCAAAATATTAAACAAGGTGAAAATACTATTGCTACAGTATTGGGAAATGGTCGCTTTTTTACTATGCGCCCAAAGTATAAACCCAAAAAGATCAAGGAGTTTGGTTTTCCCAAAATGCTGTTGCAGTTGGAGGTGGAATATACCAATGGCACCAAACAATTCATAGTAAGTGATGGCAGCTGGAAATTTACTGCCGATGGCCCCATCCGTACCAATAACGAATATGACGGCGAAGAATATGACGCTACCAAAGAGTTTACCGGATGGAACAACAGTGGTTTTGATGATAGCAAATGGCTAAAAGCAGAACTGGTTGAATCACCCGGCGGCAGGGTAGAGGCGCAGATGAATGAACCCATCAAGGTGATGGCTGTAGTAAAACCTATAGGTATTACCCAGCTTAAACCCGGCACCTGGATTATGGATATGGGGCAAAACATGGCCGGTTGGCTGCAAATGCGCGTAAAGGGTAACCGGGGCGATAAGGTGACCCTGCGCTATGCCGAAACACTACAACCCAATGGCGAACTATACGTTGCTAATTTACGGGATGCTAAAGTAACCGATATCTATACGTTAAAAGGAGGGGAACAGGAAACCTGGCACCCGGTATTTGTATATCACGGCTTTAGGTACGTAGAGATCAGTGGCTATCCCGGTAAACCCGAACTTTCAGATTTTGAGGGGCAGGTAGTATATGATGCCATGGCTACTATCGGGCACTTTGAAACATCAAATCCACTCATTAACCAAATCTATCATAACGCCTATTGGGGCATACTGAGCAACTATAAAGGTATGCCGGTTGATTGTCCGCAGCGTAACGAACGTATGCCCTGGCTGGGAGACCGCGCGGTGGGCTCGCTGGGCGAAAGCTTTGTATTTGCTAATGGCAACCTGTACGCCAAATGGCTGGATGATATTGCCGACTCACAAAAGCCAGATGGCGCCATACCCGATGTGGCTCCGGCTTACTGGAACTATTACAGCAATAACATGACCTGGCCTGGTACTTATATCCTGGTAGCTGATATGCTTTATCGTCAGTTTGGCGATAGATCTCCCATTGAGAAGCACTATGTCTCCATGAAAAAATGGATGGCTTATATGCGCTTAAAATACATGAAGGATTATATTGTGACCAAAGATAAATATGGCGACTGGTGTGTTCCCCCTGAATCGCCGGAAATGATCCACTCCAAAGACCCTGCACGTAATACCGATGGTCAGCTTATTGCTACTGCATATTATTACCACCTCTCGGGTCTGATGCAGAAGTTTGCCAAACTGCTTCATAAACCTGCCGACGCGCAAGCCTTCGCAGCTTTGCAATTGAGCATTGGCAAGGCCTTTAATCAAAAATACCTGGATACAAAGAATTTTAAATACGATAACAATACGGTTACAGCTAATCTGCTGCCGCTTTACTTTGGTATTACCCCGGCTGCAAATCGCCAGGCAGTATTTAAAAACATAGTTGATAAAATTCAGAATGAAGCCAATGACCATATCAGCACAGGTGTTATCGGTACCCAATGGCTCATGCGTGGGCTCACAGAATATGGCCGGCCTGATCTGGCTTACCGTATAGCCTCCAACAGTGATTACCCAAGCTGGGGTTACATGGTTAAACATGGCGCTACAACCATTTGGGAATTATGGAATGGCGATACGGCTAACCCGGCCATGAACTCTCACAACCATATTATGCTTCTTGGCGATCTGATAGCCTGGTTTTATCAGGACCTGGCTGGTATAAAAACTATAAATGCGGGTTTTAAAGAAATAGTGATGATTCCCCCGGTCATTGAAGATCTGGATAAGGTTGATGCCTCGTATGAAACCCCTTATGGATTAGTGAAAAGTAGCTGGACAAGCGATAAAACCAATTTTAACTGGCATATAACCATACCACCTAATAGTAAAGCTTTGGTTTATATACCGGCAAATTCAACCAGTAATATAACCGAAGGCAACCAAAAAGTAATAGGGGTAAAAAATATTAAACTGATTAAAATGGAAAATGGGAGAGCCATTTTTAAAATCGGATCAGGTAGTTATGGTTTTGAAGTTAAAAATTAAATGATTTATAAAATTATATGATTATGAAAAGATTAAACATCGCGGGTATAGCATTAGCATCGTTGCTCCTGGTATCAACCATAAGTAAAGGGCAGGATCAAGCCGCGACAAAACCAGCGCCATCGCCTGAAGCGCAGGCTAAAGCAGATGCTGATGTAGATAAAAAGGCTGCCGATTGGGTAAGCTCATTGGCGCTTAATGATGCGGCAAAAGAGGCAAGGGTAAAGGATGTAGTAGCTATACACCTGAAAGCTATCCGCGACTGGAATAACAGCCATTCATACGAATCAGTTCCGGCAGGTATTGATCCGGCAACAGGTAAGACATTAAGTACTATGGATCGCCAGATCATCGTTAATTCATCCCTGCCAAAATCGGTACATGAAAACCTGATGGCAGGCTTACATAAAGATTTGACTGAAGAACAGGTTGAATTGGTGCTGGATAAGTATACCATAGGTAAAGTGGCTTTTACTTTGGCGGGCTACAAAGCCATAGTTCCTGATCTGACAGCGACGGAAGAAGCAGCCATCCTGACCAATCTGAAACAAGCACGTGAGCAGGCAGTTGATTTTAAAAATATCAAACAGATATCGGCCATATTCGAGATCTACAAAACTAAAAATGAGCAATACCTGAATACTAACGGTCGCAACTGGCATCAATTATTTAAAGCTTATGTTGACGCTGTAAAAGCTAAAAAAGCTGTCGATGCGGCCGCAAAAAAATCGGCACAATAAATTATAAATACCTATGTATAAGAAAATTTCGATCATTATATTAAGTTTCTGTTTATTGACAGGAAATAGTATTGCTCAAACCAACCCGTGGCGTAAAGGAATCTTGACGGATGAGTTTATTTACGAAAAAGCATCATACCCAGAATGTCATGCAGCTACCATTGCCGAAACCCCAAAGGGCCTGGTGGCTTCCTGGTTTGGTGGTACTAAGGAGCGCAACCCTGATGTTTGTATTTGGGTAAGCAGGTTGGTTAAAGGTAAATGGACAGAGGGTATTAATGTAGCTAATGGTATACAGAACGATACTTTACGCTATGCCTGCTGGAATCCTGTATTATACCAGGTTCCGGGTGGCGACCTGCTTTTGTTTTATAAGATAGGCCCAAGTCCTTCCAAGTGGAGAGGGTATATGAAAACATCGGCTGATGGAGGTATCACCTGGTCGGCACAAAAGGCTTTGCCTGATGGTTTTTTGGGGCCGATAAAAAACAAACCTGTGTTGCTGAAGGATGGTACGCTGCTAAGTCCATCAAGTACCGAAGGTAAAGGCTGGCAGGTGCATTTTGAGGCGAGTAAAGATTTCGGCAAAACATGGACAATGATAGGGCCTATTAATGACGCCAAAGATCTGATGAAAGCAATACAACCCAGCATTTTATTTCATCAGGATGGCAGGTTGCAGATACTTTGCCGCAGCCAGAACAGGGCAATATTAACATCGTGGTCAAAGGATAACGGGCAAACCTGGTCGCCCCTTGAAAAAACAAACCTGCCCAATAATAACTCCGGTACTGATGCGGTAACACTTAAAGATGGGCGTCAGTTGCTGGTATATAACCATGTATTGCCTCCGGGTACCCTTGCAAAAGGCGCACGTACGCCATTGAATGTGGCTGTTTCAAAAGATGGTGTTACCTGGTACGCGGCTTCGATCCTGGAAGATTCACCTATCAGCCAGTATTCTTATCCGTCGGTGATCCAATCATCAGATGGCCTAGTGCATGTGGTTTATACCTGGCGCAGGCAGCGGATCAAGCATGTGGTGATCGATCCTGCAAAACTGGATCTAAAAGAGATTAAAAATGGCGAATGGCCTAAGGTGAATGGTTATACGGCCCCTGTGGCAACTGGTGATACTAAGGATCTATAAAAAATAGAGCGATGAGAAAAAGCATATTCTTTGGCCTGCTAACTTGCCTAACACTGTTGTTTTTTGGTGCTAACGCTCAACAAACTACAGATGGCTTGTATAAAAAGTCATTAAAGGAAGTACTGGATGAAATACAAGAAAAATACCATGTAACGATTAAGTACAGCCCGAATACGGTTAAGGATAAGTGGGTAAACTACGCTGAGTGGCGCTTTCGCCCGGATGTAGATACTACATTGGCCAATGTATTAGCACCACTTGATCTGAAAGTGAATAAGGAAGGCCCGGGCAAGTATAAATTAAAAGAATATGAATATTTCCGCTGGTCGGTGACTGATGGCTGGAAAGAGCTGGATCGTATTGCCTCACAGTATCATGATAAGGGCAGTTGGGAAATGCGCAAAGCTATATTAAAACCACAATTGTATAAAGCTTTAGAACTATCACCAATACCTGCTAAGCCTGCATCAAAACCAGTTATAACTCCTAAAAGAGTATTTGACGGCTATACAGTTGAAAATATTGCTATTGAGATATTGCCCGGCTTATATATCAATGGTTCGTTATATAAGCCATTGAAGATCAAAGGAAAAATACCGGTTATATTAAGTCCTGATGGGCATTGGGAACATCAGCGCTATCGTGCCGATTGCCAGATCCGCTGTGCTACACTGGCCCGTATGGGGGCAATGGCTTATAGCTATGATCTTTTTGCCTGGGGCGAATCATTGCTGCAATTTAAAGTGGCAGATCATCGTCGTAGTTTGGCGCAAACTATCCAAGCTTTAGGGGCTATCAGGATTTTGGATTATATGCTCGCGCTAAAAGAAACTGACCCGGCAAGGGTAGGAATTAGTGGAGGTTCTGGTGGTGGCAGCCATACTGTTTTAATGACGGCGATGGATGACCGCATCAAGTTGAGTGCGCCTGTGGTATCTGTATCATCGTACTTCTACGGCGGCTGCCCTTGCGAAAGCGGTATGCCCATACATCAGTGCGGCGGCGGAACGGATAATGTGGAAATTGCCGCTATGGCAGCCCCGCGCCCGCAATTGCTGATATCTGACGGGCAGGACTGGACAGCTAACATGCCGGAGCATGATTTCCCTTACCTGAAAAAAATGTACGGCTATTATGGAGCCGAGAATCTGGTGGAAAATGTTCATATACCTAATGAAGGCCATGATTTTGGCCCCTCCAAACGTTACCCGCTCTACACATTCATTGCCAAAAATTTTCATTTAGATATCAATTCTATAAAAGATAAAAGTGGCAAGATTGAGGAATCAAAAGTAACGATAGAGAAAGAACCTGCCATGTATGTTTTTGGTGATAAAGGTGAAAAACTGCCAGCCGGTGCAATAAAGGGGTTTGACCAGTTACAGAAAGTTTTTGCGGCAGCTACAAAATGAAAAATATGAAAGGATCAATATGGATTTTAGGTTTAATGTTCTTGATGGGATCCCCGTTAGGGCAAGTATTTGCGCAAACTTCTGTAAATAATCAACGGTACAAAGTGGCTGTGGTTGATCTGATGATCCTGAAAAGGCAAAAACTCGGCGCTTTTCAACTCACCAAAGATATTGGGGCCGATGGGGTTGAGGTTGATATGGGCGGTTTGGGCGATCGTGAAACATTTGATAATCAATTAGCCAAAGATTCGGTCCGTAAGCAATTTTTAAACAAAGCTAAGGAACTGAACCTTCAAATCCCTTCAATGGGCATGACAGGCTTCTTTGCGCAGTCATTTGCCGAGCGTCCAACCGCTGTAAAGGCAGTAACTGACTGCATCAACACCATGAAGCAAATGAACGTTAAAGTAGGTTTTTTACCAATGGGTATAAAAAGCGACCTGGTTAAGTATCCAAACCTGCGTCCGGCCATTGTAACCCGGTTGCAAGAGGTAGGGAAAATTGCAGAAAGGGCGGGCGTGGTGATCGGTATTGAAACATCTCTGGATGCTAAAAATGAATTACAATTATTGAAAGATATAGGCTCACCTGCTATAAAAAGCTATTTCAACTTTCAGAATGCGCTTGACAATGGTCGTGATCTGGAAAAGGAATTGCAAATATTGGGAAAGAAAAACATAGTGATGATCCATTGCACCGATACCGACGGCCAATGGCTGCAAAATGATCCTAAGATAGACATGGAAAAAGTAAAAATTACCCTTGATAAAATGGGCTGGAGCGGCTGGCTGGTGATAGAGCGGTCAAGGGATATCAAGGATGTACATAATGTGAAGTGGAATTTTAGCGCCAATACAACATACCTGAAATCAGTTTTTCAAAGCCCTAACGAATAAGTTAATGAACATTAGCCGCATAATTGTTTTCGTTTTACTGTTAAATATAATTTTAACAGATAGCGTTTTCGCGGCTGAAATTTGGGTTGCTCCAAACGGATCAGATAAGAACAATGGTACGCAACAGCGGCCATTAGCAACCGTGGCCATGGCCTTAAGAAAAGCCCGTGAGTTGCGCCGTTTAAGTGATCCTGCTGTAAAAGGTGGTATATACATCAGGGTTGAACAAGGCATTTATCAATTAACAGAAACGCTGTTTATCCGTCCCGAAGACTCTGGTACGGCTGATAGTCCCACTATCATTGAAGGCGCTACTGAAGGGCAGTCTATTTTAAGCGGAGGTATGAATCTAAGCGGATGGCATAAAGCCACAGGCAATATCCCCGGTTTGCCCAATGAAGCCAAAGGAAAAGTTTGGGTAACCGACGCGCCGTTAATCGGGAATGAAGCGCTGCAGTTCAGGCAGCTTTGGGTAAATGATCATAAAGCTACCCGTGCCCGTGGAACAGATGCGCCATTGATGAACCGTATTTTATCCTGGGATCATCAAACTGAAACCTGCTGGATCCCTAAGCCAAAATCGATTGATTTAACCCGAGTTAAAGGCATGGAAATGTTTATCCACCAGTGGTGGGCCGTTGCCATTTTGCGGATCAGATCTGTTGAGATGCAAGGCGATAGTGCAAGGTTATCCTTTTATCAACCCGAAAGTCGTATCCAGTCTGAACATCCCTGGCCCGCTCCCTGGATGTCTAAAAAGACAGGCAATTCGGCTTTTTATCTGAGCAATTCCATTCAGCTCCTGAACCAACCCGGCGAATGGTATTTAGATACAGAACATCGAAAGGTTTATTACATACCTCGTGAAGGTGAGAACCTGCAAACTGCCACCGTAACTGTTCCTATCCTTGAAAATATTATAAAGGTTGAGGGAACGATAGATCGTCCGGTAAGTTATGTCAGCTTTAAAAATATTTCCTTTCAGCATAGCAGCTGGCTGCGCCCATCCAAAACCGGATTGGTGCCCCACCAGGATGGTATGTACATGCTGGATGCCTATAAGCTGAAAATACCCGGTACACCTGATAAAAAAGGACTGGAAAACCAGGCCTGGGTTGGTCGACCAGCTGCGGCGGTTGAAGTAGCCTATGCTTCTCATACCACTTTTGATGGATGCCGCTTTGAGCACATAGCTTCAACCGGGTTGGATTATCAGCGTGGTACACATGATGATGAAATAATGGGCAATCTGTTTAAGGATATCGGCGGCACAGCCATTCTTGCTGGGGTGTACTCTGATGAGGCGCAGGAAGTGCACTTACCTTATAACCCGACAGATAAACACGAAATATGCACTAATGAGCATATTGAAAATAACCTGATCACGGATGCTACCAACGAGGATTGGGGATGCGTGGGCATAGGAGCGGGATATGTAAAAGGCATTACCATAGCCCATAATGAGATTTGTGATGTAAACTATACCGGTATCAGCATGGGTTGGGGCTGGACAAAAACCACCAATGCCATGAGCGATAACCGTATTACTGCCAATAAGATCCATCACTACGCCCGTAATATGTATGATGTGGCCGGTATTTATACTTTATCGGCGCAACCGGGTACAGTGATCAGTAATAACTATGTGGATAGTATTTATAAGGCCCCTTACGCGCATGACCCCGAACATTGGTTTTACCTGTACACCGATGAAGGCTCATCATACATTACCCTGAAAAATAACTGGTGCCCTGCCGAAAAATTCCTGCAGAACGCAAACGGCCCGGGGAATGTGTGGGAAAATAACGGTCCGCAGGTAGCTGCTGAAATTAGAAACGCGGCAGGGGTAGAGGCACCTTACCGGTACCTGCTAAAGTATAAAACTGTTAACCGGGAAGGCCAGCCCATTAATCATAAGTTGGAATGAAGGCTTTAATTAACCACATCACCCGGAAAAGTTTTGGACTATTAACCATAGCTGTATTACTGCTTAATATAGTAAAAGCAGGTGAAATAAATACCTCATATACTGCCATTGAAATTACCGCACCGGTTGGAAAAACCATAAATCACCGGCCTTTATTGAGTCTTATAAAGGACCAGGGATTGCCATTATCTTCAATTTATGCGTGGAGTAATCATTTAGTTATTTATGGTAATAATCTGAATATAAATATTTTATATAAAATAATTAAAGGGTCGTATCCAGGCTTAACAATAAAGGTATATAGTCATCCCTTTTATGTTTTCAATAAGCAACAACGTTGCGTTAACTCAGTTTTAACGCCGCAATGGGACAACATTATACTAACAGCCAATTTGGTGAAAGACCCTAAACTGCAGCAGGAATATTTAAACTACCATGCTACCCAATTTAAAAAATGGCCCGAAGTAGCCAACGGTTTTTGCAATGCAGATTTTCAGCAATTGCTGGTTTTTAAAAATGGCAGGCAACTGTTATTGGTTATCAGTATACCAAAAGGAAAAAGTTTAGATGAACTGAATCCTAAAACAACAGAGAACAATCCCCGTGTGGATGAATGGAACAAACTGATGGCAAAATATCAGGAGGGTATACCGGGTACAAAACCGGGAGAGGTGTGGGTGTTTTTTAGCCCCCTAACCCCATGAAGGGGGAATGAATAAGTTAGGTTGATAAAGCAGTAAATAGAAATACAAAAGTCAATAGTTCAGTAAATCAATAAGTCAAAATTAATGAAGATAGGAATATTAGGATTAGGCGAAGGCCGCAGTACCATGTCGGCAGTACTACAAAGCGATAAACTGGAGCTGAAGATGGTATGTGATATGAATATAGAAATGTGCAAACGCCGGGCCGAAGAGTTCAACTTTCATAACTACACTACCGATTATCAGGATATGCTTGATGATGCGGAAATTGATATTATTGCTATATATACGCCTGATCACCTGCATGCTGAACATGTTAAACAAGCCCTGCTGCATGGCAAACACGTAGTGTGTACCAAACCCTTTATTGATGAGCTGAGTAAAGCCGCTGAATTGTTAGCACTGGTTGAAAAGAGCGGTAAACGGGTATTTATTGGCCAAAGTTCCCGCTTTTTTGAACCCATGAAAAAGCAGCGTAAGGATTATGAAGATGGTCTGATTGGTGAACTGATCACGATAGAAGCGTATTACCATGCTGATCACCGCTGGTTTCTGGAAAAGCCGTGGTCGTTGCAACAAGCGTTTAAATGGCTGTATGGCGGTTTAAGTCACCCTACAGATTTTATACGCTGGTACCTGCCCAACATTGAAGAAGTGATGGGTTATGGTATGCTTAGTTCTAACGGCGCAAAAGGTGGCTTAAAGAACCCGGATACCATGCACTTTATTTTTAAAGCTAAAGATGGCCGCATAGCCCGTGTGAGTGGTTGTTACACCGGCCCGGTGCAGCCTGCAACCCGCGACAGTGAGATGAGTTGTGTTTTAAGAGGTACCGAAGGCTGCAGCCAGAGCGATTATATGGACCTGCGCTATGCCATAACCGATAAAACAGGCGAGGAACGGATGCTTACCTGGGAACATAAACTGAAACACTATTTCAGGTTCGAGGGTAAAAGCCACCATGCAGGCGAATATCAAAACTACCTCGAATACTTTGCCGACAGTCTTACCGATGGTTATACCGCTTATCCGGACATTAAAGAGGGTATAGGCACCATAGCACTGCTGCAGGCTATGGACCGATCGCTGCAAACAGGCAAACCGGTAAAAGTTGACGATATATTGGCAGAATATCAATTAATCCCTAACCAGTTAAGCGCATGACTATCGCCATGAGCAATATCGTGTCGCGTTTGACTACTTTGGATTATGCTGTTGTGGCCGTTTATCTGGTGATCTTAATGGTGATCGGTTACCGCGCCAGCTTCGGCAATAAAAAGCAACCCAACGAAACACTTTTCCTGGCCAATAAATCATTGGGATGGGCCAGTATTGGATTCAATATGTGGGGCACCAACGTAGGGCCATCCATGCTGCTGGCCTTTGCCAGTATTGGGTATAGCACCGGCATTGTAGCTGTAAATTTTGACTGGTATGCTTTTGTGTTCCTGATGCTGCTGGCCCTTGTTTTCGCGCCAAAGTATATCGCTGCCAAAGTATCCACTATGCCTGAGTTTATGGGCAACCGTTATGGCGATTCTACCCGCAATATCCTGGCCTGGTACGCGCTTATCAAAATGCTCATTTCATGGTTGTCATTGGGCTTGTTTGCAGGCGGTTTTTTGGTAAGGCAGATCCTGGGTATCCCCATGTGGCAATCAGTTATTGTATTGGTGTCGTTCGCGGGTTTGTTTGCCTTTACCGGTGGATTAAAAGCTATTGCTAAAGTAAACGTGTTTCAGATGTTGCTGCTTATAGGCGTATCGTTAACCTTAACAGTTTTGGGTGTAAATAAAGCCGGCGGTCTTTCTGCTGTTTTTCATAAAGTACCAGGTAATTACTGGAACCTGATCCATCCGGCCAGCGATGTCAAGTATCCCTGGTATGCTATTTTATTGGGGTATCCGGTCTCGGCAGTTGCGTTTTTCTGTACTGATCAGGCCATGGTGCAATCGGTATTGGGGGCTAAGAACCTGGAGCAGGGGCAACTGGGGGTTAATTTTATCGGCTGGCTCAAGATCTTATCCTTACCCTTATTTATCCTTACCGGTATTTTATGTTTTATCCTGTACCCACACCTGAGCGATCCGTCTCTGGCCTACATGACCATGGTGACTAATCTTTTCCCTCCGGGGATGAACGGGCTGGTGATCGTGGTATTGATAGCTGTTTTGGTTGGCACTATAGGGTCATCGTTAAACTCATTAAGCACGGTGTTCACCATGGATGTGTATGCCGAAAAGATAAATCCCAATGCTACCAACAAAGACCTGATCAGGGTTGGGAGAATGACTGTAGTAGCCGGTTGTTTATTCGCCATAGGCATGGCGCTGGCTATTGACAGTATTAAAGGGCTTAACCTGTTTGATGTGTTTCAATCGGTATTAGGCTTTATTGCCCCGCCGCTGGCTGTAGTTTTTTTATTAACCGTTTACTGGAAACGTACCACCCGTAAAGCCGTGAATACAATTCTTTCTGCCGGTTCGGCTTTTAGTTTGGGCACAGGAGTAATGTATCTGTGGGTATTTCCTTCTGACAAATATCACTTTTGGCCGCATTACCTGTTGCTGTCGTTTTACATTTTTGTTTTTCTTACTGTTTTGGCAATTGTTATTTCATTACTGGATGCTTCGCCCAACGTATATCAACCTGATGCACAGGAGATCAGTCGCATAGCCAAACCTACTAAACGTGTGAAATTAGCCTGGGCGTTGCTAACTGTAGTGATGATCATCTTATACCTCATTTTTAACGGACATTAACCATGAATAAAAATTTTACCTGTAAAAAATTAAAAAACTGGCTGATTGCTATGCTATGTTTAGGTTTTATGTTTTTTGCTGATGTAGCAAAGGCTCAAAAAGCTACCTGGATTTGGTATCCCGGCGATTATGAAGTGTGGCTGAGTAATAAAATGCAAAACAGGCGTACTGAACGTGGTGCGTTTTTTCCACCCTTCTGGAAACTGGACAGTCATTATGCACTAATTGATTTTCATAAAGATTTTGTGCTGCCCAACCCTGAAAAAGTAGATCTGGCCGTTGAAGGGCAATATAATGTAAAGCTTGATGGTAAAGCACTGTCAGGATTTCCTAAATCTATCAATATACCGGCAGGAAAGCACCGGTTAAGCTTAAAAGTATACAACTCAGGTAGTGTACCTGCTATATACGTAAAAGGTGCGCATCTTGCATCTGATACCTCATGGCTGGTAACTTATGAAGATAAGGAATGGATAGATGCATCCGGTAAAACCTCTGATGTATCGGCTACGCAATATGTATCTGCGGGAGCCTGGAATTTTGATTCGGCTGATAAAACTCCATCAACATTCCGCTTACCTACAGAAGAACATCGCCCTGAAAAAACAGAAAGAAAAGAACACTCCATACTGGTTGATTTTGGTAAGGAGACTTTTGGCTACGCTAAACTGAATGGCTTAAAAGGAACAGGCAATGTAAGGCTTTGTTATGGCGAATCAAAGGAAGAGGCATTGGCAACCACCACTTGCGAACTGTTAGACAGTATCCATATTGATCAGCCACAAAAAGCAGATCTTACAATGGAAGGCTCGCGTGCCTTTCGGTATATCAATGTATTGTTTGATGATAACGTGAGTGCCGATGATATATCTATGCTATATGAATATTCGCCGGTAGAGCAGCGGGGGAGTTTTCATTGTTCTGATGAGGAGATCAATAAAATTTGGGATGTATCAGCTTATACACTGCATCTGAACACCCGTGAATTTTTTATTGATGGCATTAAGCGCGATCGATGGGTATGGTCGGGTGATGCTTACCAGAGCTACCTGATGAACTATTACCTCTATTTTGACTCGCCTACGGTTACCCGTACACTGTATGCTTTGAGAGGAAAAGACCCGGTAACCAGCCACATTAATACCATTATGGATTATACCTTTTACTGGTTCATGGGTATTTATGATTATTACCAGTACACCGGCGATAAAAGCTTCATAAAACAAATGTACCCCCGTATGCAAAGCATGATGAGCTATTGCCTATCGCGCAGGGATAAAAATGGCCTGATGGAGGGCTTGCCCGGCGACTGGGTATTTATTGACTGGGCCGATAAGTTGAGCAAGCAAGGCGAAGTAAGCTTTGAACAATTACTGCTTTGCCGTAGCCTGGAAACCATGGCCCTGTGCGCCAATATCATGCAGGATAAGCCTGGAGCTAAACGATACAATCAATTGTCAACCGGGTTAAAATCAAAAATATTCGCTTATTACTGGAATAATCAGAAACATGCTTTGGTGCACAGCCGTGTAAACGGCAAGCAAACGGATAATGTAACCCGCTATGCTAACATGTTTTCCATATTCTTCAACTACCTCACTGAAGCACAAAAACAGGACGTGAAAAAATATGTGCTGCTGAATGATAAAATCCAAAAGATAACTACCCCATACATGCGCTTTTATGAACTGGAAGCCCTTTGTGCCATGGGCGAACAAAGCTATGTGCTTAAAGAAATGAAAGATTACTGGGGTGGCATGCTTAACCTGGGCGCTACCACCTTTTGGGAAGAATATGATCCGAATAAAAGCGGTGCGGCGCACTATGCCATGTATGGGCGTCCTTTTGGTAAAAGCCTTTGCCATGCATGGGGCGCAAGTCCTATTTATCTGTTAGGTAAGTACTATCTGGGTGTTAAGCCCACAGCACCGGCTTATCAGCAATATGTTATAGAGCCTAAGTTGGGCGGCTTGCAATGGATGGAAGGCAGTGTGCCAACCCCTAAGGGTGATATTAAAGTGTATTGCAGCATCAAACAGATAAAAGTAAGCGGGGATACAGGCACTGGCATTTTACATTTTACCAGCAGTACTATGCCAGTTTGTAAAGAAGGTAAAATAACAACAAAAGGTAAAAATATTTACGAATTGAGTATCGCCAAAGGCAAAAAATATACTGTTGATTATAGCGCGTTGTAAAGGATAATAATGAAGAGATTAGTTTGTGTTTTATTTATTTTAGGATTGCCGTTAAGTCAGCTTTACGCGCAACTGGTTGATAAAACCCCTGCGCCTATACCCAACGTGCCAGTTGTTTATGACGCGGAGCCATGGGAAAACCCACTGGTTGATGGTATTAACCGCGACCCGGCAAGGGCTACGGCTTATGCCTATGCCAGTGTGCAGGATGCTTTAAAAGGTGATCGTGAAAGATCGGGACGAATGCTGTCGTTAAATGGGTATTGGGATTTTAGCTATGCCAGCAAACCTGCCGATGCGCTTAAGGATTTTTACAAAAGCAGGGTAAGCGGCTGGAAAAAGATCATTGTACCATCGAGCATTGAAATGCAGGGTTACGATAAGCCAATTTATAAAAGCGCGGTTTATCCCTTTCGTCCTGTTAACCCGCCACACGTTCCGCAGGATTATAATGGGGTGGGCAGCTATCAACGCACTTTTACCTTACCCCAAAACTGGAAGGATATGAACATTACCCTGCATTTTGGTGGCGTAAGTTCAGGCTTTAAGGTATGGTTGAATGGTAAGTTTTTAGGCTACGGCGAGGATAGCTTTTTGCCGTCTGAGTTTAACATAACTCCCTATTTACAGACCGGCGAAAATGTGGTATCTGTTCAGGTGATCCGATGGAGTGATGGTTACTTTTTAGAAGACCAGGACCAATGGCGTATGAGTGGTATTCATCGTGAGGTAATGCTGCTGGCTGAACCAAAACTTAGGATAGCTGATTTTCAATGGCAGGCCAAACTGGATAAACAATACAAGGATGCCATATTCAGCATTCGCCCGCGTATCGAAAACCTGACAGGCAAAGCTGTTCCAGGATATAAGATTGAAGCCCGGCTTTTTGATAAGAATAATAAAGAGGTATTGCAGAAACCACTGGAGCGCAGTGTGGAAAGTATCATCAATGAGATCTATCCGCGGCTGGATAACGTAAAGTTCGGCCTGCTGGAAACTAAATTGAAAAATCCGGATAAGTGGAGCGATGAAGAACCAAATTTATATACGCTGACGTTATCATTAGAAGACAGCACAGGGCACATATTGGAGGTAAAAAGCTGCAAGGTGGGTATCAGGAGCATTGAGTTTGGCAAGGATAACGGCAAACTGCTCATCAATGGTAAGGTAACCTACCTGTACGGGGTAAACCGGCCAGATCATGATCCTGTAAAAGGTAAGGCATTATCCCGTGAGGATATTTTAAATGATGTGCGTACTATAAAACGCTTTAATTTTAATTGTATCCGCACCAGTCATTACCCGATGGATCCATACCTGTATGATCTGTGCGACCAGTATGGTATCCTGGTGATTGATGAAGCCAATCTCGAAACGCATGGCCTGGGTTCTAAACTAAGTAACGATCCTATGTGGACCGGCGCTTACCTTGACCGGGCAACACGCATGGTCATGCGCGATAAAAATCATCCGAGCATTATTATCTGGAGTTTAGGTAATGAGGCCGGGCGAGGCCCCAATCACGCTGCTATGGCCGGTTGGATCCATGATTTTGATATTACCCGACCCATACATTATGAACCCGCCCAGGGAACGCCGCAGGCCGAGGGTTATATCGACCCAACTGATCCCCGGTATCCAAAAACAAATGATCACTCACACCGCTTGCAAAACCCAATCGATCAACCTTATGTGGATATTGTGAGCCGCATGTATCCGGGTTTATATACTGCACCATTACTGGCCAATCAACAAAATGGCGATAACCGGCCAATATTTTTTGTGGAGTATTCGCACGCTATGGGAAACTCTAACGGAAATTTGAAAGAGCTTTGGGATCAATGGCGATCAACCAAACGCATCATCGGTGGCGCTATATGGGAGTTTAAAGATCAGGGTCTGCTGAAAAAAGATTCTGTTGGAACACCATACTATGCCTACGGCGGCGATTATGGCGAACGTTATTTTGATAATTTTACTATTAAGGGTATTGTAGCGTCAGACGGGCGGCCTAAACCTGCTATTTATGAGTGCAAGCATGTTTTTCAACCTGCAGAATGTAAACTGGTTGATTCCGGTAAAGGACTTATTCATATTAAAAACTGGCATGGCGTGACTAATCTGAATGAATATGATGTGTATCTGCTGGTTCGTGAGGATGGTAATATCATCGCTAAAAAACAGTTGCCGCATATTAACCTCGCGGCAGGTCACGATACGGTAATCAGCATAAACCCCTATTTACCTGCTTTAAAATCCGGGCACGAATATCTGGCTGACATCCATTTCACTTTGACGCAGGATGAACCCTGGGCCGGGAAAGGTTATGAAATAGCTGCCGATCAGTTTGCATTGACTGAAGTACCGGTTATTAAATCACAAGCTCAAAATTATCCTAATATCACCGTGACGGATGATGCATCAATCAGCATCAGTGGTAATAATTTCAACATCCAGATCAATAAGGTTACCGGGGCATTAACCTCTTATTTGTGGAATACGAAGCAACAGGTGTTTGCACCACTGATGCCCCATTTTACCCGTCCGGTTACAGATAATGACCATCGTGGATGGAAGGCCGAAAGAAAATTAAAACGCTGGTTTAACACACAGCCAAAATTAAAAAGTATCAGTATTGACCGTTCTCAAAATGGCTTAGTCAAAATTAATAACACTTATAATCTGATCAATGACAGTGCATCAGTAAGCGTAATGTATACTATAAACGGCAATGGGGTTGTCAAAGTAGATTACAGTTTACAAGCTGATAAAAGCTTGCCCGATCTGCCAAAAGTAGGTATGCAAATGGGCATTTTACGTGCCGATAGCAATATCGCTTATTACGGTCGTGGGCCTTACGAAAATTATATCGACCGGCGTACTGGCTCTGAAGCGGGCATTTATTCGCAGCCAATCAATCAGTTTATGGAACCTTATGTAGTACCGCAGGAAAATGGCAACCGCACCGATGTGCGCTGGATGTTATTGCATCAGAAAAATGATGGTCTGTTGGTAGTAGCCGACAGCTTGCTGAGTATGAGTGCCTGGCCCTACACCGAAGACAATATACTCCATGCCAAGCATACCAATAAGTTGAAGGATGCAGAGTATATCACCCTGAATATTGATCTGATACAGATGGGGGTGGGCGGCAATGATAGCTGGAGTGAAGTGGCAGCTCCATTGGAACAGTATCGAATACCTGCAAAAAATTATCATTATAGTTTTTATATCATGCCGTACAATGGAGTTGTTGATAAAGCTGGTGAAGTGGTCCGTAAAATAAAGTTCAAGTAACAACATGAAGAAGTTCATCTTTATAATCACTATTTGCATATGCTGCTTGATCTTGCAGGGGACAGCTCAGGTACGGAGCAGTTTCTCTGCAAAAGATGAATTAAAACAGGCGTTTCTGCATCCGCCTGAATCTGCCAAACCCTGGGTGTTCTGGTACTGGATGCAGGCCGCGGTGACCCGCGCAGGTATTACTGCCGATCTACAGGCTATGAAACAGGCAGGCATTGGTGGTGCCTACCTGATGCCTATAAAAGGAGCGGCAAATCCCCCATACTTAACCCCGCCGGTTGAGCAGCTAAGCCCGGAATGGTGGACCATGATAAAATTTGCCATGCAAGAGGCTAACAGGATAGGTGTTAAACTGGCCATGCATGATTGTGATGGCTTTGCGTTGGCTGGTGGTCCGTGGATTACGCCGGAGCTTTCCATGCAAAAAGTGGTATGGTCAAAAACATTGGTTACAGGCGGTAAAACCTACAGGGATACTTTACCCAAGCCAGCGCATTATAAAAACTATTACAAGGACATTGAGGTGCTGGCCTATCCCTCATTACCCGGTGAAGGTTCAAGCAGTTATGATGCCTATCCTAAAGTAACTACCAGCATAGCCAATACAGATGTACAGTATCTTTCAGAAAAAGGTAATAAAAAGAGTTTTGCAAGCAGTGAACCTTGCTGGATACAATTGGAATTTGAAAAGCCTTTTACCTGCCGATCTTTAGTGATCCATACTGCGGCCAGCAATTACCAATCGGAGCGTTTGCTTGTAGAGGTAAGTGATGACGGAAAAAATTTCAAGTCAGTGGGAAGGTTAGAACCACCACGGCACGGCTGGCAGGACGGCGATGCGGAGATCACCAATGATATCGTGCCAACTACAGCCAAATATTTCAGGTTTGTATATGATAAAACAGGTTCCGAACCCGGCGCCGAAGATCTTGATTTTGCTAAATGGAAACCATCACTGAAGCTTTCAGGTATCGAGTTATCTGCCGAACCACGTATTCACCAGCATGAAAGTAAAACCGGCGAAGTTTGGCGGGTGAGCAAGCGAACTAATAAAAATCAACTGCCAGATGAGCTGTGTATTCCAAAAGATAAATTCCTCAATTTAACAGATGAAGTAGATGCCAACGGGCATTTAAACTGGAATGTACCTTCCGGGCAATGGACCATACTACGTATAGGCCATACTTCCACGGGGCATACTAATGCAACAGGTGGCGCGGGCAGTGGTTTGGAATGCGATAAGTTTAACCCTACAGCAGCCAAAGTACAGTTTGACAACTGGTTTGGGGAGGCGGTGAAGCAGGGCGGCCCTGCATTGGCGAAACGGGTATTAAAGATATTTCATATTGATAGCTGGGAATGCGGGAGCCAAAATTGGTCGCCGGTATTTGCAGGAGAGTTTAAAAAGCGCAGAGGATATGACCTGCTGCCTTACTTGCCGGTGATGGCGGGCGTACCGGTGCAAAGTGTGGATGTATCCGAAAAAGTATTAAGTGATGTGCGGCAAACTATCGCCGAACTATTGGTCGATAATTTTTATGGTACCATGGCTAAGCTGGCCCATGCGCAAGACTGCACTTTCACAGCCGAAAGCGTTGCGCCAACTATGGTAAGCGACGGTATGCTGCATTATCAACTAGCTGACATACCAATGGGCGAATTTTGGTTCCGAAGCCCTACACATGATAAGCCAAATGATATGCTGGATGCTATTTCGGGTGGGCACATTTATGGTAAAAATATTATTCAGGCCGAGGCATTTACCGAGTTGCGGCTATTATGGGACGAACACCCGGCTATGCTTAAAACTATGGCCGACCGTAATTTTGCTCTTGGTATTAACCGTTATGTGTTCCATGTAAATGTGCATAACCCCTGGCTTGATCGGAAACCCGGTATGACACTGGATGGTATCGGCATGTTTTTTCAGCGTGACCAAACCTGGTGGAAACCGGGCAAGGCATGGTTTGATTATATACAGCGATGCCAGGCTTTATTACAGCAGGGGCATCCGGTAACTGATATTGCTGTATTTACCGGCGAAGAAACACCTCGTCGGGCTATATTGCCCGATAGATTGGTTAACACGTTGCCTGGTATATTTGGTGCAGAACGGGTAAAACAGGAAGCTGAAAGATTAACCAATAAAGGTGAACCTGTAGTAAGTTCCATCTCCGATGCCAGCCACTCGGCCAATATGGCCCTGCCCGAAAACTGGATAGACCCATTGCACGGCTATGCCTATGATTCCTTTAACCGCGATGCTTTATTGAGATTAGCTACAGTAAAGAACGGCAGGGTCATTCTACCCGGCGGTGCAAGCTATGCCATACTGGTGATACCGGGTGCACATGCCATGTCGCCGGATTCAGGACTAATGTCGCCGGAGGTAGTTAAGAAGTTGCAGCGATTGGTTAGTGATGGGGCTACTGTGTTAATTAATAATCAACCCATGCGGGTACCCGGCATGGCCAATGATGCAGACGTTGTACAGGCTGGCAAGCAGCTTTTTGCTGATGCTGGTAAAAAGGGCAAAGTCATTATCGGGCCATATAAAAAAGACACATTTGATGAGCTGGGTATAGCAAGGGATTTTATAAGCCGGGAGAATGGGCAAATAGCAAAAGACATTGCCTGGACACATCGCAAATCACCAGCTTTTGAATTGTATTTTATATCTAATCAGCAGGCCGAACAGCGTACTATCAATTTATCGTTAAGGTCTACGGGTTATGTGCCTGAGCTTTGGAATCCGCTTACTGGTGAAATTCATGCTATAAATGATTGGCAGGTAATATCAGGGCGTACAGTATTGCCGGTTAGTTTAGCGCCAAATGGTTCTGTGTTTATTATTCTCCGTAAAAAAGCTACGATCACTGATAGGAAAAGTAAAAACCGGCCGGTTGAGAATCTGGTTCAAACGCTTGCCCAAACTTGGAAAGTGAACTTTGATCCCAAATATGGCGGACCAAAAGACGCAATCACTTTTAATCAATTAGATGATTGGTCAAAACGTGGGGAAAGCAGTATTAAATACTATTCGGGTACGGCCAGTTACAGCCAAACTTTTACATGGAACGATATCATACAGGGAGAGATCTGGCTTGATTTGGGCAGAGTGGAGAATCTGGCCGAAGTATACGTAAATGGTATAAACTGTGGCGTAGCCTGGACCTGGCCTTATCGGGTAAACATTACCAAAGCACTAAAAAAGGGCACTAATCAATTAAAAATAGAAGTGAGCAATACCTGGGCCAACCGGCTAATAGGTGATCGTGCACTACCTGAAAAAGAGCGCGTTACCTGGACCAATGCGCCTTATCGACTCGAGGGTAAACCTTTATTGCCTGCCGGATTGTTAGGGCCTGTCAAATTAATCAGACTTAATTATAAATAACTGAAAAGATATGTGGAGTAAAACTTTAAAACTGTTAGCCGTTAGTATAGTATTAGTAATAGGTAACGTTAATGCCCAGAATAAAGCGTTAGTGAATACCGGCAAAAGCACCTACGCCAAGTTGAGTAGTGTGGATATGGGTAATGTGACCTGGACGAACGGTTTTTGGGCTGATCGCTTTAAAGTTTGCCGCGATACCATGATCCCTAATTTATGGCGGATTTATACAGATCCTAAAATTAGTCACGCTTATCGTAATTTTGAGATTGCCGCCGGGTTGGATACCGGTTCGCATGAAGGACCACCGTTTCATGATGGCGATTTTTATAAGCTGTTTGAAGCCGTGGCCAGTATGTATGCATCCACTCATGATCCTAACCTGGATGCCCTGATGGATAAAACTATTGCGGTGATTGCCAAAGCCCAGCGTGCAGATGGTTATATTCATACCCCAACCATTATTGAGGAACGTAAAAATACGGGTAAAGAAAAAGCGTTTAATGATCGTCTGAATTTTGAAACCTATAATTTGGGCCACTTAATGACGGCCGCCTGTGTACATTACCGCGCAACGGGTAAAACTACCCTATTGAAAGTAGCTGTAAAAGCAACGGACTATTTATACAATTTTTATAAGACAGCATCGCCAGAACTGGCACGGAATGCCATTTGTCCCTCACATTATATGGGGGTGGTAGAAATGTACCGCACAACGCGTGATCCTAAATATCTGGAACTTGCTAAAAATCTGATCAATATCCGCGGATTGATGGAAAACGGGACTGATGATAACCAGGACCGCATCCCCTTCAGGCAGCAAACCCAGGCTATGGGGCATGCCGTGAGGGCCAATTATCTTTTTGCCGGCGCGGCCGATGTTTATGCCGAAACTGGGGATACTACCCTGATGCATACCCTCAACCTGATGTGGAACGATGTGGTGAACCGGAAAATGTACATAACAGGTGGCTGTGGCTCATTGTATGATGGGGTATCGCCCGATGGTACATCATATAACCCAAATGATGTGCAGAAAGTGCACCAGGCCTACGGGCGCGATTATCAGCTGCCTAATTTTACCGCGCATAATGAAACTTGCGCCAATATTGGTAATGTGCTTTGGAACTGGCGCATGCTGCAAATTACCGGTAAAGCGCAGTATGCCGATGTTATGGAGCTGGCATTATACAACAGTGTACTCTCCGGGATCAGTTTAAGCGGACGTGATTTTCTGTACACCAATCCGCTGAGTTATTCGGACGATCAGCCTTTTAGCCAACGATGGTCAAAGGATAGGGTGGGATATATCAAACTGTCTAACTGCTGTCCGCCCAATGTGGTGCGAACGATATCCGAGATCAGTGATTATGCTTATAGTGTGTCTGATAAGGGAATTTGGTTTAACCTGTATGGTGGTAATGTACTGTCGACCAAATTGAAAGATGGTTCTTCAATAAAACTTACACAGATAACCAATTACCCCTGGGATGGTAAGATCAGTATCAATGTTGATCAGGCGCCGGGCAAAGCAACTTCCATGTTTTTCCGGATACCTGGATGGAGCAAAAACGCGGTTTTGACAATTAATGGGAAAGCAGTTACTACTATATTATCACCAGGCGATTACGCAGAAATTAACAGTGAGTGGAAAACCGGAGATAAAATAGAACTTAACCTGCCTATGCCAGTAACAATGATGGAAGCTAATCCATTGGTAGAGGAAACCCGAAATCAGGTAGCCGTTAAACGCGGCCCGGTTGTTTACTGCCTGGAATCTGCTGATCTGGCTAAAGGGCAAAGGGTGTTCAATATTGCCTTGTCATCTAAAAATGAACTGAAGCCTGAAATGATTAAAATAGACAACAGCAACATCATGAGCCTTACCGGTAAAGCAGATGTACGTAATGAAGCCAGCTGGAAAAACCAATTGTATAAAGAGGTATCTACCCCAAAGCGAAATGCTGTTGATATAAGGCTGATCCCTTATTATGCCTGGGGCAACCGCGGCCATGTGGATATGGAAACCTGGATACCGCTGGATAGGTAGGGGAAGCTAAAAGCAAAAGGTAAAATAGGCCCATTCCTATAAATCAGTAAATCATTAATTGATAAGTCATCCCGAATTTATTTCGGGATCCCACTTGCAAGGTCGCAATATTCAAGGTATACCAACATGCCAGAAGCATCCTGTGAGATCCTGAAACAAGTTCAGGATGACACTTTTCTTATTTTAACATATTAACCACATCCTTCATTCTTTCCTCTGGTAATACTTTCAAATTTTCCACTTTTCCATTTTTCAATGTGGCTTCAACAGTGGTATTATAAGGTGCATAGAGCTTAAAGTGTACATCCCAATCCTTTGGCCAGGCGGGGAACAGGTAGATCTTTTTATCATCAACCTGCAGCAGCATTTCCTGCAGACCGATCATGCCCGAGCCTCCCCAGTTATGGTCGGGCGTCCAGTCGAAACCCGGCCCCCAAAAGACAGGGAAACGTCTGCCGGAGTCTTTGAGTTTAAAAGTGGTCAATTCGGCAGCTTCTTTAGTTAAGCCTAAACGGGCCGCGAATATATTGTCTTGCTTCCAGCCTATGCCACTTCTGAATTTAATGGCAAGAGTATCCAGTTGCCAGCTGTTGAGGGCTATATCCAATCCGGGCTTACCAATGCCATAAATTCCCCAGGGAAATACCGGGTAAAACTGCGGACTTTCTACATTGTTAACACGTTCCCATGACTTAGCAGGGGTAAGTACTTTATGACCATCTATTTCGCCAAAGCTAATAGGAGGGATGCGTTTTAATAAGCCTGCCAATTTCAAACGCTCATCCTTACTCAGATAAGCATCCGGCAAGGCCAGCATGCGTTGGGTTATAGTTTGCAAAGCCGCGATAGTGGAGTTGGAATTATAAGCCATCTTAAAAGTCTCGGCCCCCGAGCCGGGGTATAAAACTAAATATCCGTTACCATCAAGCGCTTTACTGCTACGCTGGCGGGCCAGGTATTGATAGTGTTCATCAAAAAAAGTCAGACAGCTTTCAATAAACGGGATATACTGATGAATGTCTTTATCAGCATAACGTTCTGTTTCCAGCATCATCAGGCAAAACTCAAATACGGTATCCCAGGTATATTCCAGCCATGCATTGTATTCCACGCCCTTATCAAAACCTGCCGGACGTTTCCAGTTATATTCGGCACTGTTAGGCAGACCGAAGTTTTCTACCTGCTCCGTAAAGCTGGCACCTTTATGCTCCCAGTAAACCCCGCTGCGAAGTTCGGTATTGCGTAAAGAGCGCAGGTAGAAATCAAATTGCGGTTTCATCATGTCAAAATCACCGCTTTTGAGCATTGGAAAGTACACCAGTCGTTGGTTTTGGGCCGTCATTAATCCGCCACCCCAATTGCGAAAATCGGGTGTGTAGTTCATTTTAGGATTTACAAAAACAGGATCGTAGGTAAACAAGCCTCCATTGAATTTTGTTGGGTATTCTCCATATGCATTGCAGCCCAGCATATACCGGAATAGTTGATAGTTTTTACCGGTTTGCCACGCGGCTATGTCGGCTTCGGGCTTATCGGGGTTGATATAAATAAAACTTCTTTCCCAGTATTGTTTCCACCAATCAGCAGTTTTTTGCCAGGCCATTTTTTGATAAGTATGGGCTTCCTGAATGATTTTGTTAAGTCCGTTTTGCCATTTATCAATAGAAGCAACCTGTGCGGTGTTCAGGTAGATCTCAATATCCTGATCACGGGCAGGCCTGATACTTTGCAGTTTCCAGCCCTCAAAATCAGTATCTAAATATTTACCGGTATAAGTACCTGCAGCTTTTAGGTTTTTGCCGCGCATAAGGCCACCGAAAGTGAGGTTTTTAAGCGGGTTAAACATTTGCTGCTTCACCGCATCCATACCCTGCTGTTTTACGGTTACATCAAATATGGTAGAATCAAGGTTGTGATGATAAAACAGGATCCCATCGTTCTTAAAGGCGATTTCATCCTTCAATGTTTTTACAGGTCCTTGTGGAGCAAATTTCCAGGAGCCCTGATTGTTCTCAGTACCTTTTACCACTCTGTCCTGATATCGCCAGCTTTCAAAGGCAGCTTCGGTTTTTATGGCTTTATTGCTTTTGATGCTGAGATGAATCACCGGTCTGTAAACATCAACCCAAAGCTTAATTTGCCCAGTGATATCACCATTTTTACTGTTGATGAGCACAGCCCCGTTTTGCAGGGTTAACTGTTGTTTAAAATCATTACCGTCAAATGGATTAGGGGAGAGCCTAACCCTTACGCGGCCCAGTTTGAGCATGGCATTGTTTTCGTCGAATGTACCGCTGCGGGCTATGTAAAAAAGCAGTTCGCCTTTCTCCACCCATACATTGAGCCCAATATCGCCGCCGCCGCAAGGCATGGATTCGCCTGAGTTTTTGCTCTGGCTTGTCCAGGTTACATTATATTGCTCTATATTATTGGTTTGTGCAAGGGAGGAGGCACAATACAAGGATACTAACAGCAGCAGCGTAAGTTTCATATTACCAATCGTCAGTCCTGAATGATGAAGCTGGTAAGCCATTTGTGCCGAACAGGTCGCCCACCACAAAATCCCTGAAAGCATAACGAACGGCCACAGGTTCCTGAACCAACGGGGATGATACCACCACTGTACTGCCTGAGATCATGGCTTGCGCCGGATAAAACATTTTATTCTTCCCTGCTATTTCAAAGCTTTGTAAAGGTTTGTTCCAGGAGGTTAATCCGTTTTCGGCATGATCAAACCTGATAGAAACTCTGCTGCCCTCAATGGTCATGGATTTGTAGATTGGACTGGCATAATCAAAACCCTTAATACCGTAAGTTTGTGCCAGGGCCAGATAGGCCAGGCGGGTTCCCGCAGGTTCTTTACGCGGAGGGTGTATGGTGGTTTGCTCACCAACATCAAGCAATACGGCCATACCACTGTTGGGTATTACGGTTAATGATTTACGCTGTGCATCGCGCAGGTAGGCCGAGTTATATTTACCACCCGAATTGTAGGGAGGGGACTGTGTATAATCATAAGGTGCTATCTGTGCATAATAAAAAGGGAAATTGCCTTGTCCCCATAATTCGCGCCAGCGTTTTACCATAGCCGGGAATAGTTTTTCATATTGGTCGGGATGTTCATAATTGGATTCGCCCTGATACCAGATACAACCTTTTATACCATAACTAATAACCGGATAGAGCATACCATTATATAAAGTAGTAGGGGTGCGCGATACAACTTTAAGGGAATCTGTTTTTGCTGGAATTTTTATTTCGGGGAAGTCACTTAATCCTTTCGGATCCATCCAGGCCTCGGCGCTTGAGCCTCCGTAACAATCACTGATTAATCCGATGGGCACATGCAGCATTTCGTTTAATAACCGCCCAAAATAATAACCTGTAGCACTAAAGTTGGCAACAAATTCAGGCGATGCCACATGCCATTCAGATGGTTTGCTGTTTTCCTGCGCTTCGGTTATTGATGAGCGTGGAACTGTATAGATATGTATATTATTGTTGGCCGATCTCAATATGGCATCAGTTGAACCAACAAGCGGTTGACTTTTAAAACCCTTCATTGGCATTTCCATATTTGATTGTCCCGTGCAAAGCCATACTTCGCCTATCAACACGTTATGCAGTTTAATGGTAGTGTCACTCTTAATAGTTACAGTATAGGGGCCGCCATAAACCGGAGTAGCTATTTTTACCAGCCATTTACCACCGCTATTTGTTTTTACATTATAACTTTTTTTATTCCACGAAGTAGTTACAGTGATGTTTTTACCTGCTTTACCCCAGCCCCAAACCGGCACCTGGCTTTGCTGCTGCAATACCATGTTATCGGTAAATATTGATGCTAATTTTACTTGTGCATGCACAGCAATATTAAAAAGCAGGCTGCATGTTAATAAGGTCAGTGATTTAATTTTTATCTGCATTAATTTCATCTACACTAATTAATTTATTCAGTTTATTGGCGCGTTTGGCTTCGAGCCATCCGCTGAAAAGTAAATTTTTATTGAGCGTTGGTTTCGGGAAAAACAAGCTGCTACCATAACCAACAATAATTACTACCAGGTGGCTATAAACACCCAGCATGTATTTGTGTTGGTTAAAGTTGTATTTACCCAGATCAAGCAATATATGTTTTTGATCCCCCAATCCAATTTTTGTGGAGGTTAAAAAGGCATAAGCGGTGAATATGATACAAGCCGTAATGCCAATGTTAACACCCTGCCTGTTAGCGCGGCTGCTAAATAACCCTAAAAGGAAGATACCTGCTATACCACCCGAAAATATAGCATATAAAGTAAATACAATACCCAATGCCCCTTCGTCACCGGCCAACAGATACAGCGTAGCAATAAGTATGGCACCCAGGCCAGCAGCCACAACTATCCATCTGCCAGCTTTTAAATATTCTTCATCCGTTTTATTGGGACGGAATTTCTTATAATAATCCTCCACGCCAATGGCCGACAAACAGTTCAAATCAGCGCCAAGACTTGAAATAGCCGCCGATATTAATGCCGCCAGTATCAAACCTACCACACCGGTAGGCAGTTTGCTCATGATAAAATAAGGGAAAACAGCATCAGCTTTAATACCGGTGGGCAAAGGGTTTTGTTGGTAAAATGCAAACAACGCGGTGCCTATGAACATAAAAAGCGCCCATAAAGGAACAGTTAAGGCCACACCCATTATGGAGGCCCTGATCGCTGCCTTATCCGTTTTGGCGGTAAGGTAACGTTGTACCATGGTTTGGTCGGTACCGTATTTTTGTATGGCATAAAAAACGCCGTTTATAGCCATCACAATAAATGTGAGCTTTTTAAAATCCCACGAATAAGGGCCGAAGTTATTTTTATGATTAATGGTGGCAATATGCCAAAGCTCAGGGAAACCACCTTTTATAGAAAAAATGAGGATAACGAATGATACTATACCGCCACCTATCAGCAGGAAGCCTTGAACCACATCGGCCCAGATCACGGCCTCGATACCACCTATCAGCGTAATCACAATAATTACAAAACCAATGATCCAGATAATGGCATAAGTATTGGTATTGGTCATGTTGGCCAGCGCGAGGGCCAACAGAAAGAACACAGTACCCATTTTTGAAAAGTGGGTCAACACAAAACTAATGGAGCTGTAAAACCGGGCAAATGTGCCAAAACGCTTTTCAAAATACTCGTAAGTACTTACACCAATTACCTCGCGGTATAGGGGTACAATGAACCATACCATCAGGAGCAATACTATGGGCACCATAAGCCCTTGTACCAGCAATATCCAGTTTGATGAAAAACCTTCCCCGGGGTAGGCCAGGAAGGTTACACTGCTGATGAGCGTAGCCATGAGCGACATGCCAATGGCCCAGGCCGGTATAGATCCACGCGATACAAAATACTTTTTGGTTGAATTTTGTCCTTTTGAAAACCTTAGGCCGATGGTTAATGAAGTAGCCAATGCTACTGCTATAATAATATAATCTGCCAGGTGCAGGGTTTCATGTCTCATAAATAGCTATATATTAATTGGTTGTCCAAACAAATGCTGGCCAGTCATAACTGCCGGGTTTTAAAGTTAAATATAATTGATTATTGCCTGCTATTTTCATACGGATAACCCCGGGGCCCATTTGTTCCAGGGGATATAATTTTGAAATATTAAGCTGTGCTAATATTGCCCACGCGGTAGCGCCACCCTCAATCAGCAGTTCGTGCAGATGTGTTTTTAAGTTTATATATTTTACAATGGTACCCATTTTATGAGTAAGCAGAACGGGATCAATGTTAAGTCCCTTAGTAGTATCAGGATGTATGGCCATTATAGCGTTGTGGTGTTCTGTAAGCGTTTGAACAACCTTGTTAGCATAGCACTCATATTCGGAAGTCTGTGGATCATCACTATCAATGATGGACGAAGGAATATAAACCACAGGGATATCATTAATAAAACCGTTATGATTATAGTGTATGTCCTGATGAAATGTACTGCCGAATACAAATAAGCGGGAAGGCGAAATTTGATAAATAATAGTAGTGTCAACAGCTGGCTTTGCCGGGATTAAACGATTAAGTAAACAATTGAATAAACCTGATGCGCCGGCAATAATGGTGTTATCATCAGCAAGTTTAATCCAGTGTGTGAGGGCGTTTTCATCTGCCGCTTCACATATCATTATACCCGTATCTGGTAGTTTTTCATGGGTTTTTAGCAGAGGTAGATCATCATCAGCCCTGAGCATGTGCCTTACATCTGACGACGTTACCGGGAACGCCGGATCAACTGAGTAATTGCTTAAATGCACAGGCACATTATTAAAATAATAAATGCCGTTAATAATCTTTTTGCCATGCAGAGGATTCCCCGGGATGATCAATGTCCTTTTTAACCCGGATGCTTTCATTTGACTGCTAACTTCATCTAAAATATGTCCTCGCAATACGGAGTCGATCTTTTTAAATAGTACCCTTGGTTTAAGGGCCATTAACTGATGAGTTAGCTCATAGGTTATTCTTACGGCTTCGGCTACGGGCAGCGAACGCGTATCCGTTGCGATGATCAGCAGATCAGCTTTGCAATCCGGTTCAACAATGGTATTAATTTCGGTTTTTAGCTGATAATCTAATCCAATACCGGCCAGTTCGGCCGCTCCTGTAAGATCATCTGCAATTACCGCTATCATATATTTTGATTTAACCTGGTTTTGCTAAGCCTTACAGCCGATTCAATAGCCAATATCATAGCATCGCTGCTGGCCACACCTTTCCCGGCTATTTCAAAAGCAGTCCCATGATCAACAGATGTGCGGATGATAGGCAATCCCATGGTGATGTTTACGCCTTTTACACTATCCATCTGCTGCTTTTGGGCGTTCCATTTAAAGCCGGTAAGTTTAAAAGGAATATGTCCCTGATCATGGTACATGGCTACTATGCCACCATAATAACCAGTTGAAGCTTTAGAAAACAAGGTATCGGCAGGAATAGGCCCTTCCACATCATAGCCAGCTTTCAGTGCTTCCTGTACAGCAGGTAATATCTCCTGATCATCTTCGGTACCAAATAACCCTGAATCACCAGCGTGAGGGTTTAACCCGGCAATGCCAATTTTCAGATTTGTTTCACCTAACTGGATCAATCCGTTATGCAGCAGTTCAATCACCTCTATAATTCTTTCTTTTTTCACCAGGTCACAGGCCTGCCTTAACGAAACATGGGTTGATACATGGATCACTCTCATGTTTTCTTCCACCAGCAGCATAGCATATTTTTTAGTGTTGGTGAAGTGGGCGTATATCTCCGTATGGCCGGCAAAATGATGCCCGGCCTCATTAACTGATTTTTTATTAATAGGTCCCGTAACTGTAGCGTCAACCTCGCCAGCAAGTGCCAGATCGATCACTTTTTTTACTGCGTCAAATGATGCATTACCTGCCATTGCTGATATCTCACCAAAGCGCAACTCGCTCATATCCACGTTTTGCAGATCAAATACATCGGGCTCGCCATAAATAAACCTTGCATCCTGTATGTTTTTTATGGGATTGATCCGGGCATTAAATCCTAATCTTTTAACAATATCATTAAAAACAGCTGCATCGCCAATAATCACCGGGTTGCATATTTCAAACAATTGTTGGGTAAGCAGTGCTTTTACAGCTATTTCCGGTCCAATGCTGGCCGGGTCGCCCATGGTAATCCCTATAATTGGTTTTTTTGTTATCATTGGTATATAGGCAAGTTAAGATTTTCCTGAGTAATGATACTTTGCAGGGTTTGTCTGAGTTCGGCTGCATCGGGTTGTGATACCTGTTGCAGTGGCGGCATCATGTATGACTGGCATAAACCTGCACTTTCCATTAATGATTTGAGCGCTGCCAATGATCCGCCTAATAAACGTTTGCTTTGGTAAAGATCACCCAGCATATTAGAATGTCTTTGTAAGGCCAATGCAGCCTGCTCATCATTATTATCTGCAGCTACCAGCATTTTATAATAAATATCAGGAAATAAATTGCCGGTGCTTGGTACAAGTCCATCGCCACCTGTAAACAAAGCGTGGGCAGATTGCGCCCCCCATCCTAAAAAGTGGCTAAAATCAGACCGGTTGGCCCACAAACCCAGCGATTGTTTTAAACGCTCATGATTACGTTCAGAATCTTTAGTGCCTACAATGTTATCATGAAAGCTCAATTCATTCAATAAGGACAAATCAATAGAAGTATGGGTGGTTGCCGGTATGTTATAAATGATTAACGGCAGCGGGATCTCATCGGCCAGGGCTTCAAAATACTGCTTTATTTCCTGTTCAGTTAATGTAAAATATGCCGGCAAATGGGCCACCGCTACATCAACCCCTTCATCAGCGCACAGTTTGGCTATAGCCACTGAATCTGCCACGCAGTTAGATGAAATGCCCGCATAAAGCAATTTGTTTGGTTGCTTAAGTTTTGTGGCCAGTTTAATAAAATCGAGCTTTACATCATTTGATAATGAAGATGCTTCGCCTGTTGTACCCAGGATAAACGGGACGCCTCCATAATTAAAGATATTGTCAAAAATCTTTTCAACAGCTTCATGATCCAACTTATAATTTTCTGTTAGCGGTGTAATTGATGGCACCACCAAACCATTATATTTCTTTTTTATTTTCATTTTATTTCAATAAGCTGCTTCATAAATGTAGATAGCGTCGCTAAGATTTATCTGACGTGGATTATTTTTAAGTAGTCGGGCAATTTTCATGGCATCGGCCGCCATAGCCGGTATAGCTTCTTTGTTTATACCAGCCTCGCTAAGCCGAGAAGGGATACCACATTTTTCAATCAGCTCCCTGATCTTATCAACTCCGGCATACGCTGTGTAAACATCTGTTTTTCCGCTATTACAACCCAATGCACGGGCAACATCAGCATAACGCGCAGGCGCCGATGGTATATTAAATTCCATTACGTAAGGTAACAGCAGCGCGTTTGATAAACCGTGTGCCATATGGAACATACTACCCAATGGATATGATAAAGCGTGTACGCCAGCTGTATTTACCGGGCCTAAACAAAACCCGCCTAACAGGCTGCCTATGGCCAACTGTGTACGGGCATTTTCATCGGTTCCGTTGTTAATTGCTTTAATCAGATTTGCTGCTATAAGCCGCATGCCCTCATAGGCGTACATGTCAATAAATGGATGTGCAAACAGGTTCGTATATGCTTCCAAACAATGTGTTAATGCATCAAGTCCGGTTGCTGCGGTTATTTCAGGCGGCAGGTTATAGGTCAGGGCCGGGTCAATGATCACCATATCAGGAACAAGGTAAGGGCTTATGATACCCTTCTTTTGGTTATCAGCATCATCAATCAATATAGCGTTAGGTGATGCCTCACTGCCTGTACCTGCTGTAGTGGGCACACATATTAATTTGATGTTGCGTTTTTTGAGCAGACCAATGCCTGTTATATCATTTAGAGTTTGGTCATTATCAATTTGTGCCGCTAATAGTTTGGCTACATCGAGCACGCTGCCACCGCCAATGCCAATAACCACATCAGCTGGTTTATCAGCAACAGAATTTATCAAAATATCAAAATCACAGAATGATGGCTCCTGAACTATAGTTGTATTTACGTTAACGGTTATGCCTTGTGTTTTAAGTTGTTGTATAAGGGGATCAAGCTTTGTTAAAAGCACATTTATAGTAACGATCAATACATTGGAATATCCAGCTGCAGCTACTTCATCAGCTAATTTCAGGTACGAGTTTTTCCCGATAATTATTTGAGCAGGAAATCTGACAGTGATATCCCGGTAAGCAATATCTGTTTGTGTCATATATATTAAATGCGATCTTTTAAAATGAATCTCATTGCAGTGTTTCTATTAACTTCTTTAACCGAAGCCTCATTTTTTACCGGTATTGTTGACATGGGGGACAGGTTATTAATTAGTCCTGGGTTAAATATTCCTGTAAACTTTAAAGAATAAATAGATTTAAGCTGCATATATTTTATAATGAATAGAATAGAGGTTTGGTCAATTGGTTGATATGAACAAAGATGTGCAAAGACACACCTCGTTTTTACCTATGTGTTATCAAATTATTGTACGATATTATCTAAAGCCCTATGTATGCAGACAGGATTAGCAACCAACCATATTTTATTGCTCACTATATCTGAATTTAACACTTACTTCATTATTAGGGTATAAACATTTATAGGAAGGCAATTAAATATCAGGACAATTTATTATAGAGAAATAAGCTGTTTTTGTTATACAAAAGTCTTTAATGTTAGGGGCACAAGGTAACATTATCGATAAAAACTTGCTCGTAAAGACGTTAGTTAATAACTTGCGGGCTTGTATGTTATTAATCCATATAAGTAATGATTAAAATTTGCCGGTTCTTATTTCTCGTTTCAATTATTTCACTTGCCAGTACTGTATTTGCGCAACAAATTAAATTAGGCGCAAATGTGGAACAGTCATTAAAACAGGTTAGCCCCGAACAAATAAAAACAGATATTACATATTTGGCTGATGACAAGTTAAAAGGGCGTGCACCAGGAACGGAAGGTTATCAAATGGCGGTTGACTATGTTATTGGTCGGCTAAAATCACTTGATGTTAAACCTGCCGGCGAAAATAATACCTGGCTGCAACAGGTAAAGCTGCGCAAAGCATTTACCAATAATGCTGTTTTATCTTTAAATAGTGGCCAGTTAAAAAATTTGGTTGTACGAGACGATGGTTATGTAATTTACCCTAATCCTTCTGTCCCTGAGGTTAAAACCTCTGCAGATTTGGTATTTGCCGGATATGGTATCAGTGAACCCAGCCTTGGTTATGATGATTATGCCGGGTTGGATGTAAAAGGAAAGATCGTACTGATTACCCGGGGCGCTCCTGAAAAATTTTCATCCTCGGTTGCCGCGCATACCATGAACTCCGCCCAGATATTAAAAGTAGCGGCAGAACATGGGGCAGTAGGTGTTATTATTGGTTTGGCCGATTCTACAGCTCGTTTGAACAATGTCAGTAAAGGCATTTACAGTGTAATGGATAACGAAGGCAAAGTTGCTGTTTCACGCGTTTATTATTCTGATCAGATAAGTGTGTTTGGTAATATGAACTATGCGTTGTTTAATTTGTTGCTTAGTAATTCAGGTAGATCCCTGCCGGAAGTTATGAGCCATTTAAAAGCGGGTCAATCTTATTCATTTTCATTAAATGTAGGTGCTAAAGTTTCGTATACCTCAACTTACCAGGATATTACCAGCTATAATGTTATCGGAAAAATACCGGGCACAGATCCTAACCTGAAAACTGAATATGTGGTGCACAGTGCCCATTTAGATCACCTGGGTATCGGCACACCGGTACAGGGCGATTCCATTTATAATGGGGCGCATGACAATGCCTCGGGTGTAGCCAGCCTATTAGCCATTGCTAAGATATATAAAGGTATTAAACTGAAGCCTAAACGCTCTATCCTTATGGTATTGGTAACCGGCGAAGAGTTAGGCGATCTGGGATCTGGTTATTTTGCCAAACATCCAACAGTACCTGCTAAAAGTATGGTTGCAGATATAAATACTGACATGCCTACTATTATTGCTCCCTTATTATCAATTACAGCTTTAGGGGCCGAACATTCATCGCTGGCTAACCAGGTTGCTGAGGCAGCAGATCATCTGGGCTATTTAAGTGTGGAACCAGACCCCGAACCTAAGCAAGCCCGCTTTACACGGAGCGATCAATATAGCTTTGTTTTGCAGGGTATTCCGGCCTTGCATATTAAATACGGGAGTAAGACAGCCGATGGTAAAAATAATATGAACGAAATAGTGGCATCATGGCGCGAAAAATATTACCATAAACCACAGGATGATATAAATGGGATATTTGATTTTGAAGCCGGAAAGAAATACGCCCAGCTTAATTTTTTGATAGGTTATCTTGTAGCGCAGGATGTTGCCCGGCCAACATGGAACGCAGGGGATATATTTGAGCAGAAGTAATTACCCGGAAATTACTTTTCGCAGTTTAGGTTTTAATAACTTTATCATATCTAATGGTTAATAATATTGAATTGACAGAAACTTCCTTGTTAATAAATTTAAAGTGCCCCGAATGCGGCACTATACATAATGCTGCGGTTATCAATACGGTTTGTATTAATGAAACCTGCAGATCTACCTTATTTGCGCAGTATAATTTAAGTACGGGTATCAACAAAGCTGTTTTACAGGGAAGGGTGGCAACAATGTGGCGGTATAAGGAATTTTTACCTGTTACTGATGAAAGACATATTGTTACGCTTGGAGAAGGTTTTACCCCTATAATACCAATTGAAAATTTAAAACAATTTACTGGTAATAATGAAGTGTTCTGGAAAGATGAATCTGGTAACCCAACTGGTTCATTCAAAGCGCGGGGCATAAGCGCAGCCGTATCCAAAGCTAAAGAACTGGGCATCCAGACAATTGCCACACCTACCGCCGGAAATGCCGGGGGCGCATTGGCTGCTTACGCGGCCCGCGGGGGAATGAAAGCGGTTGTATATATGCCCAAACAAACACCCAAGGTTTTTAAAGATGAGTGCCATTTATACGGCGCCGAACTGGTGGAGATTGACGGCAATATAAGTGATTGCGGTAAATTGGTAAATGAACATGCCCTGTTAAATAATTGGTTCCAGGTATCAACGCTGAAAGAACCCTATCGGTTGGAAGGCAAAAAAACCATGGGTTATGAAATAGCCGAGCAGTTTAACTGGCAATTGCCTGATGTAATATTTTATCCGACAGGCGGCGGTACAGGGCTTATCGGGATCTGGAAAGCATTTGATGAGATGGAGCAATTAGGCTGGATAGGCAGCAAAAGACCGCGCATGGTGGCTGTACAATCGCAAAGTTGTGATGGTATTGTAAAGGCATTTCATGCAGGGCGGTATGTTTCTGAATTTGCCGATGGCGGATTTACCATAGCTAATGGTTTGCGCGTGCCCAAACCTTATGCTGATAAAGTTATTCTGAAGGTTTTACGCGAAAGTGAAGGATTTGCCCTTACCATTAGCGATGAAGAAATGAGCACTGCATTAAAAGAAATTGCGAAATATGAAGGTATGCTTATAGCGCCTGAGGGGGCCGCGTTATGGCAAGCCTATAAAAAATTGAAAGCCACTCAATGGATAAAGCCCGAAGAAAAAGTGTTGCTTATTAATACAGGGAGCGGATATAAATATCTGGAGAACATTAATATATAGGTCTCTTGTCTTTCGGGTTTAAGAGGGTGCAAAAAAAGTCGTTTTCTTTACAAAACGACTTTTTTGTATCTTATAGAATAAGAATCCACCACAATATTGATGAAAATATGCTCTATTTAATCTGATCCTGAAAGCTTCCAAACAAGTTTACCAACTTATCAGGATAGTCGGAGATAATACCATCTACTTGCCACTCTGCCATTTTTTGCATGGAGGCTTCATCATTAACAGTCCACGGTATTACTTTAACATTGCTTTGATGGGCATTTTTTACAAAATCAGCATCTATTAAAGCATAATTAGGGCTGATGACTGCCGGAGAAAAGCCAAGTTTCTTAATATTATCATCAAAGCTGTCTTTATTCTGTACTAAATATGACAGCGGTTGTTTAGGATATTTTTGATGCAGCAATACTAACGGTCTGGTATCAAACGACTGGATGATTACCCTTTTTTGAACGCCTTTTTTCTTTAAAACATCCATTACCAGCTTAACAAAAGCCGCAGGTTGTGGATGCGCGATATCATCAGCCGCAGGTGAGCTTTTAATTTCTACATTGTAATATACGGCCTTCAAATGATGAACTTTAACGTATTGTTCAACACTATCTATCAATGCTGACAGTAACGGTTTATATGTTTTCATTTTTTTTTGTTCAGGAAATTGAGGGTGTGGTTTAGTACCCGCGTCAAAACGCCTGATACTATCGTAAGGCATCCTGTACAATAAAAATTGTTTTTCCTCGGTTTTGCTGATCAAACTGCCATCAGGTTTGAGCATAAAATCGGACGACATATAAACATCGTGCGATACAACTACCTGTTTGTCTTCTGAGATCACACAATCCAGCTCCAGCGTTTTAACTCCCAGGTCAACGGCATGAAGCATGGCCGGAATGGTGTTCTCAGGCATTAGGGCGCGTCCGCCGCGATGGCCTTCCACATCTAACTTTTGCTGTGCAAAAACTGAAGATATAATACAACTGAACAAGGGTACAAATAAATATTTCATAGATAAATTTTGATGACTGGTTATTTAAAAATTAACTTTCTTAAATTTTGCTTGATTTGTAATGTAGTTAATCAGGGGCGAAAGTAGGGTAGGGTTGTTAAGTTGGATTTGGAGGTTTATTATCAAATTGATAAATTTAATGAACTATTTGGCGGATAATCCGGTTAAGATAGATTGTATAAAACCATCCATTACCTTGGCCGGGTTTGCACTAAATTTATTTGTTGACCGGTTAGCAAGGATAACATTAAAAGATAACGCATGATGACCAAGACATTGGGCAAGGCCGTATATTCCAGCGGTTTCCATTTCAAGATTGGTGATTTTTTCTCCTCCTGACGATTTAAAAGCAGAAAGTATGGATAACAGTTGGGGCATTGATGACTTTGCCCTTACCTGCCTGCCCTGGGGTGAATAAAAACCGGGAGCAGTAAGGGTTAAACCAAGTGGCGCCATATAGTTAAATTGATTAAGTAACTTATTGCTGGCAGATGCTAAATAAGGATCAAGGTTGTAGCCACCCGGAATGGATGAGCGGAATTCTGATAAAAGTTGCTGATCTTTTAAAGTTATTGAATACTCATAAAAATGCATGAGCGAATCCATGCCAAGTGCGGCAGACGAGATCAATAAACTATCAATCGGGATCTCTGGCTGCAATGCGCCGGAAGTGCCAATGCGGATAATATCAATACTACGAAGGTTTGAATGGGGGAGCCGGGTTTTAAGATCAATATTTACAAGGGTATCTAATTCGTTTAATACAATGTCAATATTGTCTGTACTGATGCCGGTTGAGATAACAGTCAGGCGTTTATTACCGATTCGTCCGGTATGTGTAATGAATTCACGTTTACCTTTTTTTATTTCAATATGATCAAAAAATTTGCTTACCCGTGCAACCCTGTCCGGATCTCCAACCAGAATAACAAGGTCGCTTATATCGTCAGGATGCAAATTTAAATGATAAAGGCTGCCGTCCTCATTTAAGATGAGGTCGGTTTCTGAAATTCTTTCCAATAGTTTATGTTGATTTGGGGTATATTACCGATACTTAAATTAATTTATCAGGAGTGATAGGCAACGTTCTTATCCTTTTTCCAGTGGCATTATAAACCGCATTGGCAATTGCCGCGGCTACCCCGATGAGTGATATTTCGCCAATACCTTTTGTTCCTAACGGATTAACATATGGATCTGGTTTGTCAATAAAGATGGCTTCCATTTGGGGTATATCCGCGTTAACGGGTACGTGGTAATCGGCAAAATTATTATTTACATACCGGCCATAACGGTCGTCAAATAGAATTTCCTCTGTGAGTGCCATTCCAATGCCCCCAACGGCTCCGCCAATCATTTGGCTGCTGGCTGTTTTGTGGCTTACAATTTTACCGGCATCAACAACGGCAACTACTTTTTTTACTTTAACAACACCTGTTGCCGGATGTACATGAACCTGTGCAAAATGTGCGGAGAATGAATACATGGAATATTTTTGGCCCTCATCTCCACCTTGTGAATCTTTGGTCACTTCCAGGTATGGCAAATTAAGCTGTTTTAATACATTATCATAAGCAATTGGTGCAGTATCACCTTCGGGTTTGCCTGCTAATATGTTAAGCTTTTGTTTAAGCGCAATGCAAACATCATGTACTGCTGATCCTACTGTAGATACCGTGGCTGATCCACCCTGTGTTGGAGCTTGGGGATAAGATGAATCGCCCAGATCAAAAGTAATTTTGCCTGGGGAGATACCTAAAACATTTGATGCAATAAGTACCATAGCTGTGCCAGTACCCGGCCCGATATCGCTTGCCGCACTTTGAATATTTACAGAACCATCGGGCATTAGTTTAGCTTTTGCCAAAGCCTTACCCCGGTGGGCGCCAAAAGCTCCACAGCCAATACCATAACCTACAAGCCATTCGCCATCACGTATAGAAGCGGGTTTGGTGGGGCGTTTATCCCAGCCAATATGTTCGGCCCCTAATTGGTAACATTCTTTTAAATATTTACTTGACCATGGTAAATTCCGTTCAAGATCTGTATCAGCATAATTACGCAATCTTAATTCTATGGGGTCAATATTTAAAGCATAAGAAAGTTCGTCAAGGGCCGATTCCAGGGCAAAAGACCCGGTTGCTTCACCAGGGCCACGCATTGGAGCTGGTACCCCTACATTCAGAGGGACTACCTTATAACGGGTATTGGCATTGGGGCTGGCATATAAAAATCTGGACACATTAACAGAGCCCTCTGTGAATTCTTCATAAACCGCTGTCTGAGAGTGTGATTCATGGGTGATGCCAACTAATTTACCATCAGGGGTGGCGCCTAAGCCAATTTTTTGAACGGTATGCGGTCTGTATCCCACCAGCGTGAACTGCTGCTCACGGGTAAATACCAATTTTACCGGGCGATTAACCATTTTAGCGGCCTGAACCGCTGCAATTTCATGCGGCCATGTACGCAAAGCCGAACCAAATGCGCCACCAACAAACCGCGAGTTGATTTGCACATTATTTATATCCAGTTTAAACGCGTCTGCAATGGCCCTTTGGGTATTTTTAACTCCCTGGGTTTTTGTATACACGGTTACTTTATCAGCCGTATCCCATATAGCAGTGGTAACGTGTAATTCCATTGGGTTATGCATTTCTGATGGCAGTGTATATTCCTGTTCCACTTTTACAGGTGCATTTTTATAAGCATCGGCTTCACCGCGTACATAATCAGTATAGCGGCCTCCCCCTGGTGTAACGCCTTTATCAATGTTTTTATTAAAATCAGTTTCAAAAGCCTGCTGTTGGTAGGTTGCTTTAACCAGGGATGCGGCATAGGTGGCACGTTCAAAAGTATCGGCTATTACCAGTGCTATGGGATGGCCATTGAAAAATATTTTATTGTCAATGAATAATTTTAAACTTTTTCTTACCGGCTTGGATGGGTCAGGTTGATAGCCAGGCACTTGCGGCGCATTAAGATAGGTCATTACTGCAAGCACCCCCGGAGCATGTTCAGCAGCTTTTGTATCCATATCAGTAATGGTGCCGCTTGTAATTGTAGCGGGTACCAACACCGCATAAGTTAAGCCAGGTACTTTATATTCTGCCGAATATTTTGCTGCGCCAGTTACTTTCAATCGGCCATCTACACGGCTCAAAGTGGTAACCGCACCATCGTTTTTTAATTGTATCTCTTCCATAGAATGAAATTTAAAATACTGCCATTAAGTTAACAATTGAATATTAAAAAAGCAGTGTGTAACCACATTGTTATTTTAATAATTCTGTCATCAAATATCGGTAATGTATATATCGTTATATTTTATAATTTCATGTGTTGGTAAAAACAATCGTTTTTACCAGGATAACCGATCTTATGCAACTGAAAAGTTACCGGGTTGATATTATTCTTAATAGGTAGTTAACCTAAATGCAACATTCGAGGCGCAATTTTGCAACAATTTTTAAAAGCGTTTATAGTATTCTATTTAACATGTAATTGATTCTTTATTACATGTAATCTTGAGCAAACGCCCGCTTTTAATAATATTATGATCAACAATGATTCAAGTTGTATGTTTTATTTCCATCTCTTGTATCAGAAATATCATATTTCCCAGGCATTTTAATTAATACTTTTGAACTATAATAATGATAATAAATATGAAAACTCTTTTAGGCGTAATTTTAATACTGGCTTTACCATGCTATAAGTGGAGTGGTGATAATGATGATCTGCCAATTAATAAGATCCAGGTAATAGGTTCGCACAACAGCTATAAAGAAGCTATTGACCCAGCTTTGTTTAAAGTTTTTCAAAAACAAAATCCTGAGGCCGCCGAAAAAATTGATTATGAACACATCAGTCTTACAGATCAGCTTAATATGGGCTTGCTAAATCTTGAAATTGATGTTTATGCAGATTCAAAAGGAGGCAAATACGCGCACCCCAAAGGTTTGGATTGGGTAAAAGATCAGCCACCATTTGATCCGGATGGTGAAATGAAACAGCCTGGTTTTAAAGTATTTCACATTGTTGATCTTGATTTTAGGAGCCATTGTTTAACTTTTAAAGATGGTTTAAAACAATTAAAAACATGGTCAGATGCCCATCCTGATCATAATCCCATCTTTATTACTTTAGAGCCTAAAGATGGAAAACCCAAAGATCCCAAGCTTACCGTTCCTGAAAAATTTACCACGCAAACGCTTGATGAACTTGATCAGGATATCAGAGATGGTTTAGGTAATTCTATCATTACACCTGATATGGTTAGGGGTAAATATGCTACCCTTGAAAGCGCTGTGCTGCATGGCAACTGGCCAACTTTAAAAGCTGCAAAAGGTAAGTTTATATTTATAATGGATAACAACAAGGAAGACCGGGCGCTTTACATTCAGGGGCATCCATCTTTAAAAGGAAGGGTATTGTTTACTAATACTGATCCTGGCAATCCTGAGGCTGCCATGATGATCCTGAACAATCCCCAAAATCCGGATATAAAAGAGCTGGTTAAAAAAGGATACATCATCAGAACCAGGGCCGATTCAGATACCGAACAAGCCCGTGCCAATGATAAAACAGATTTTACAGCAGCCTGTAATTCCGGTGCGCAAATTATAACTACAGATTATTATTTAAAAAGCACGCACTTTAAGTCTGATTATGTGGTGAACTTTGATGGAGGAAACAAATATTTCCGCTTAAATCCTGTACTTAATAATAGCATAGTAAACAACGGTACTGGCAATTAAGGATAATTACAAGGGACTGCTAAACAGCGGTCCCTTGTAATATTGCATACTTTCGCAAGTATATCAGTTAGTAATATTAAGGCTAAACTGGTCGGTTAAGGTGGCTTGATCGTCCTGAGCGGTTAACGCGTAATATTGACCGGTTATGGTTAATCCTTCAGTGGTTTTTTCTACAGCTATCTTTAAAAAACCATGTTTGGAATCACAATAGTTTACCAGCTGAATATGATCAAATAACGGATCTTTATTGGTAAACCGTTCATCATCGGGCTGCGCTACGGCATGCAACTCATCAAAGCCGCCTGCTCCTGCAATAATATAGGTCAACACTTTATTATCTGAATATACCTTATTGAATCGCTGGTAGTTATGTACGTGGCCGCTCAAAACCATGTCGGGTTTTATGCCCGTTTCTTCAAATACCCCTTCCAGTAATTCAATCATAGGGAGGCTCGAACCGTGGTTAATATCGGCAGAATAGGGGGCATGATGTAAACAAAGCAATAAAGCTTTCTGCGGGCGTTCCTGGTCATTGGCTTTAAGCTCTTCTACAAACCATTTCCGCTGTTCGGCCGTAATAACACCAAATTTAGGTACGTTGCTGTGCAAACCGATAATATTGATGAGCGGCGTTTTTAATGTCCAGTATATATTAGGCTGAATCATGCTCATTCTATCAGTATCTCCACCCAAATTAACCGGGTTTGAAACCGTGTCGCAAAATACTTTAGTAAAAGCGTCCAGGCTATGATAAGGAACCGGGTTGGCCGGGTTTACATCGCTATCATGATTGCCCGCGATTGCAAAAATAGGCCCCGGATAATTTTTATACGGTGAAAAAAAMTGTTGGTTATAACAGGCTGATTCACCATGATTGTAAACAATATCGCCTAAATGGTACAGGAACTGGGGCTTATCAGTTATTGCTGCCATTTCACATTGTTTAGACATTTCTGCGGCAACTAACTCAATATTTTCAGGGTGGCGTACACTGCCGGTATCGCCAACCATGTGGAAAACTATTTTCTGGTCATCAACTCCGGGCAGTATTTTATTTATAGATAGATGATAAGGGTACAAACCAGTAGGGGAAGGTAAAGGTTGAAATTTATAGGTATCATCAGGCTGATCCAGTTTAAACACCGGTTTTGCCTGCAAAGTGTTAAATGTTGTCATGTTGTCAAAAATACCAAACGGGTATTAAGCCTTGATTAAATAAATGAAAGTTGACATCATAATTACCCTGAAAATTTAATTGATGTAATAGGAAACATGCAATGGTTCTCTATTTTACCCCATAATTTTCTACTTTTAGCATTATATTATAAGTATTGTATGTTTTGGTACGAAGAAGAGGTTAAAGGACTCGAAAAGGAAAGGTTGCAATTAACCTATGAGCCATCAACATTGTTCTATGGAAGTTCGTCTATAAGGCTATGGGATAAACTATTTGATGATTTCAGGCCCTTTAAACCGGTTAACCTGGGTTTTGGAGGGGCTACACTTGCGGCATGTTCCTGGTTTTTTAACCGTATTGTTGCTCCCTATGATGCTAAATCCATCGTGATTTATGCAGGAGATAATGATCTGGGAGATGGAAGGCATCCTGAAGAGATATTTATTTTTTTTGAGCAGTTAGCCAGCCAAATTTCCAACCGGTTTGGTGATATTCCCTGTTATTTTATTTCTATTAAACCCAGCATTGCCCGTTGGGACCTGATCAACTCACTAAAGTATGCCAATAACATAATTGAAAACGAGATCATAAAGCGGGATAATAACTGGAAATTCATCAATATATATAACAAGATGTTAAATAAGGATGGATCTCCTGAAAAAGACTATTTTCTGCAGGACGGACTTCACTTAAGTCCTAAAGGATATGCATTGTGGAAACAACTGGTGTATGCCAGGCTTTTAGAAAATTTTCATGCAGAATTAATATAAAGGTCATACGATAGCCTCATCTTGCAATGCACAATATGAATAGAGAATATATTCAGTGGTATAGCCCTTCTCTTCAAAAAAATATGGAGATGCTTATTTTTGGTTATGGCGGAGCCTCTGTTTTATTTTTCCCAACCAGGATGGGAAGGTTTTATGATTACGAAAACTGGAGGGTAATAGAGTCCATGCGTGATAAGATTGAAAAGGGCTATATTCAGGTTTATTGTGTTGACAGCTGCGATTGCGAAAGTTTTTATAGCTCAGGATTCCATCCATCGGCAAAAGTAATGCGCCATATTCAATATGAACAGTACATTCTGCAGGAAGTTATGCCTTTTATGCATAAGAAAAATCCCGGTTCATTTAAAATTGCCGCCGGTTGCAGCCTTGGGGCCTATCATGCTGTAAATATCTCACTGCGGCACCCTGATGTATTTAATAAGGTGATTGGTATGAGTGGCAGATATGACCTTGCAAGTAAAATTGGGCATTATGAAGATCTGTTAGAAGGTTACTGGGATGAGAATGTTTATTTTAACATGCCCCTGCAATATATTCCTAATTTAATGGATGAAGACCGGTTGTTTAATATAAAACAAATGCACATTGTAATAGCTATTGGGCAAGAGGATGTATTGCTGGAAAATAACCGTACGTTATGCAGGATGTTATCGGAAAAGGGGATAAACAGCTCATTATATATCTGGGATAAAGAAGCACATCAGGCCCGGGCATGGCGCCAAATGGTAATTAATTATTTATAGGTTTCAGCAAAATAGAGCTCATTTATAATTAGCCAGTTGAAAAATAGTTAAAAGATGGTGGGCTTCATGCAGTAAAAAAAATTCGATCCATTTCAAGATATTCAAATTTCCGTAAACCGGGTGGGTGCCTGTTTTATTCAACTCTGTTTCTGAAATATCTTCAATTAATTGGAGTATATCCTGACGGTTTAATTTGATCTGTTTAATCAGATCTTTTGTGGGCCTGGTTCTCCAGCCTTCAAATTCCGGATCATCTTCCGCTTTGTAGCGGCCAAATGAAGGGTTCTCTGTAGATAAAATTTTATTGATCCTATCCATAAACACAAGTTGATATCTTGTTAAATGCGCTATGTTATCATGTATATTCCATTTATCGGGCTGAAGTTTTTTAAATAATTGTTGTTCATCAAGATCAAAAATGATCTCACTGATTGTTTCATGCT
>NZ_JBFUJG010000025.1:0-62107 GCF_056401495.1 Mucilaginibacter sp. P4_E8 | reverse complement strand
TAGCTGCAATAGCCAGAAATGCGGGTATTAAATTAAGAATTGGCACCACCAACAGGCTTTATCATTGGTTTACCTGTAATAAACTGGTTAGGCTTAGTCGCAAAAAGTCTGATCTGCATGAAGCGCAACTAAATCTCGCTTTATTAAAACCATTTGGACTAATTGGCGCACCATCACTACAGGAAGTAATTGATCATTATAGTTTTGAACGTACAATACAGTTGCCCCAACCACTGGCAAATAAACTTGTTAAAGATAAATTTAACCTGATCCTTCACCCAAAATCGCATGGTAGCGGCATGGAGTGGGGGCTTGATAACTTTGCGGAACTGATAAATCAACTACCCTCTGATAAATTTAACATCATTATAACCGGCTCTGAAAAAGAAAAACTGTTATTGGATAAATGGATAACGACCCTGCCAGGCCATGTAATGGATATGGCTGGTAAAATGACCTTGCCCGAACTTATTGCCTTTATATTTAATGCAGATGGTTTGCTTGCATCAGGAACCGGACCATTACATATAGCTGCAGCAGCTGGTACCAACACCCTGGGATTGTTCCCGTCATTTAGGCCCATACATCCGGGCAGATGGGCTCCACTGGGTAAAAGAGCCGATTTTCTGGAAAGTAATGCCGGCGATTTAAATAGTATAACTATTGACAAAGTTGCCGACAAAATTAAAACGTGGAGCAAATAATCAGCATATTTATATTTGATGCAAAACACCAGCACTAATCCGGGCATATCTGTAGTTATACCAAATTATAATGGTAAAAACCTGTTAGCTAAAAATCTGCCTTTTGTATTTGCTGCCCTTAAAGCWAGTAATTGCACCTATGAAGTTATTGTGCCAGATGATGCATCTGCAGATGATAGTGCAGATTTTATTTTGCAGCATTATCCTGAAATTATTTTGATCAGGAGTGAGAAGAATTGTGGGTTTTCAATCAATATAAATAAAGGAATAGCTGTTGCTAAGCTCGAACTGGTTTTATTATTAAACAGCGATATTAAGCTCAGCGAAGATTATTTTGCAGGTCAGCTTAAATATTTTACCCATGCCGGCACCTTTGGGGTAATGGGCCAGATACGTGATGAAGCTACTGATGAAGTTGTTGAGGCTTGCAAATACCCGCGCAGCTCATTATTCAAGATCAATCATTTTAAAAACGTAGCTTTTGATGGTAAAGGCGATGTTTATACTTATTATTTAAGCGGAGCCAACGCCCTGGTAAACCGGCAGAAACTGGTAGAGCTTGGCGGGTTTAATGAAATATTTTCACCTTTTTATCATGAGGATCTTGATCTGTCATTAAGGGCCTGGGAAAGTGGATGGAAATGTTATTACGAACATAGCGCCGTATGCTGGCACGCCGTATCGGCTACCATAAAGGCACATAGTTCAAAAAAGATCATCAAAACCATAAGCACACGCAATAAGTTGCTGCTGCATTATTTTCATCTGCAGGGCATACGCTTATATTTGTGGGCTGTTATTACATTTTTATCATTGTTGGTAAGATGGGTAAGCGGTAAGCTGTATTATTATAAAGCATACCTGCTTTTTATAAAAAAGATACCGGCAATGCGTAGCTATAAACAACAGTTTATAACCACTGCTGTTGCAAAGCGGCAATATATCCCCTTTATTACTGTTAAAGAAAGTATTATTAAAGTGCTTGACCAAACTTTTAAAATGCAACAAAAATGACCGTGCTACCTGAGTTTATTAAACAAATTGAACAGCCGGTTTACAAGTACAGATATTCTGTTTGCACACTGGTAACCCGTAGGCAGGAATACCAGGAGATGCTGGATTCATTTTTAAATGCTGGTTTTACCACAGATATCTGCGAGTATCTTGTTGTTGATAACAGCGAATTTAACCGGATGGATGCCTATCAGGGTATTAATTCATTTCTGCAGGCGGCAAGCGGCGAGTATATTATTATATGCCATCAGGATATTTTGCTTATTAATAAAGATAGTAAGCAACTGCTTGAGCAACAGATTGCAGAAATTACCAGCCTTGATCCCACCTGGGGGATCCTTGGGAATGCCGGCGGGGCCGACCGGCTTTATAAACGCATGGCTATAAAAGTAGCTTACCCCGGTGGTTTTATTGATATACAGGGAACCGTTCCTCAAAAAGTAGGCAGCCTTGACGAAAATTTTATGCTGGTTAAAAACAGTGCTAATCTTGCACTATCGGGCGATATAGGGGGCTATCATTTATATGGCCTGGATCTGTGTACCGTTGCCAGGTTATTGGGATACTCGGCCTACGTGATAGATTTTTTACTCGTTCACAAGAGTACTGGAAATGCAGATAACTCATATTATGATATATTAAACCGGGTGAAAGCTAAATATACCCGGTTTATGAAGGGCCGGTATGTTAATACTACCATTGCCAGGTTTTATTTATCAGGGTCGGCATTTTGGAATATGATGTTCAATACCCGGTTATTCAGGAGAGTTATTAAAACCGCCGAAGAAATAAAATTCAAATTAAATAGACCCTGATATTATAAACCGGCACATAAATTAAATTACTGTTAGCTTTGCATCTTTATAAATATTTTAATGAAGACTTATTTCAGACTTCTTTCTTTTGCCAGGCCAATAGGGAAATTTGCCGTTCCGTACTTTATATTAACTTTATTTTCGGTAATATTTAATACGCTTAACCTTGCGCTGCTGGCACCGTTATTAAAAACAATTTTTAACCCGGCTACTGCCGAGGTGATAAGCAAGCCTGCCAGCTGGTGGGACCCTTTAAAGGATTTTAATTATTTTGCTTACACAGCCAATCAGCATTATGGCTCACTGGGTGCTTTAAAGTTTGTTTGTGTTGCTATTGTTGTATCAGTGTTGCTAAGCAATTTATTCAGATATTTTTCGCAGCGCATTATGGAAAACCTGCGGATTTATACTTTGCTTAACCTCAGGAAAACAGTTTTTAATAACGTAATGAACCTGCACCTGGGTTATTTTAATAATGAACGTAAGGGAGATATCCTTTCAAAAATATCAGCCGATGTGCAGGTGGTACAGTTCTCGGTTACCGGTACACTGCAGGTTGCGTTTAAAGAGCCTTTTCAACTATTAACTTACCTGGTGTTTTTATTTGTTATATCGGTCAAGTTAACGTTGTTTTCTATGCTGATCATTCCCATTTCGGCATTTGTTATATCAAGGATAGTTAAGCGGCTTAAAGAGCAGGCTACCGAGTCGCAGCAAACCTACAGTAACATGATCAGTAACCTCGACGAAGCTTTATCAGGGATAAAGATCATCAAAGCGTTTAACGCGGTGTCATTTATAAAAAATAGATTTGATCATGAGAACAGGGAATATTCAAGAATAACCCGTTCCATGGCCAGAAGACAGCAAATGGCCTCACCTGTATCGGAGTTTTTAGGGGTTTTAATGGTGGCTGGTATTGTATTATATGGCGGTTCATTGATTATTAACGGTACTGGTACCTTATCAGCCGATAATTTTATCGTGTACATTGCCATGTTTTCGCAGATTATGAGGCCCGCTAAGGCCATATCCGATTCATTTAGTAATATCCACTCGGGTATTGCCGCCGGCGAGCGTGTATTGGCTCTTATTGATGAAAAACCGTTAATAGTTGACGCCCCGGATGCTGTTGTAATTAATGACTTTAAAGATAGTGTACGGTTTGAGAATGTATATTTTGCCTATAAGGATAAACCGTCTGCAAACGATGTTCCCGCTGCTGCTGAAGTTGATAAATCTGTACTTAAGAACCTTAATCTCGTAATACCAAAAGGTAAAACTGTTGCGTTGGTTGGCCCATCGGGCGGAGGAAAATCAACCCTGATGGATTTACTGCCCCGTTTTATTGAACCGCAGGCAGGCTCAATATATATTGATGGCAGGAATATTCAATCAGTTACTATGGAATCATTAAGGGGGCTTATGGGCATTGTGAACCAGGAGTCGATATTGTTTAATGATACTATATTTAACAACATTGCCTTTGGTAAAACCGGGGTAACACATGAGCAGGTTGAAGCTGCTGCCCGTATTGCTAATGCGCATAATTTTATCATGGAAACTGATAAAGGCTATCAAACCAATACAGGCGACAGGGGTACAAAACTTTCAGGCGGGCAACGCCAAAGGATCTGTATTGCCAGGGCAGTATTGAATAATCCGCCTATTATGCTGCTTGATGAGGCTACATCAGCATTGGATACCGAATCAGAAAAACTGGTTCAGGATGCATTGAACAACCTGATGAAAAACCGAACTTCTTTGATCATAGCTCACCGCTTGAGCACTATACAAAATGCCGATCTTATTATTGTATTGGAAAAGGGCAGTGTTGTTGAGCAGGGATCACATCAGGAATTGCTGCAAAACAACGGTTTGTATAAAAAACTGATAGATATGCAGACATTTAATGAGGAATAAAAAGATTATCAAGGTGAATTTAACCTGGTCTTTTAACTTTCGAAATATTCAGATACCTTAATATTATATAATAACGCAGTTTAAAAAAAAGTTTAAAGTCAAGATTAAAATACCTGTTATTCATTCTTAATATTTTGCTGGCATGGCTTAACGGAAGATTTAAGGACGAAAGCAATTTTATAAAATGTTTAAAGGTGGCTTTTTCTGAATATATTACTTGCTCACGGGTTAAGTTTTCGTGATTTACAGGAAGCACCTTGTTCCATTTTTCATGAAGCTTAATAGTATCCAGCATCCAGTTTTTATCAAATTTACCTTCAGAAAAATGTTCAATTAAAACTTCATAGGTAACAGCCACTTTATATTTTTGCCCAATAGATAATGACAGGTCAAGGTCATAAACATGAAACCCGGTAAAGTTTATCTCATCAAACATAAACTCGCTTGCTATTTTTTTGGTGGTGCATAGCCAAACCCCATCAACACAGGCTACCTGCGCAAGTTTTTCATTATTAGGATTTCTGAAAATATGCTCAGTTGGCTTGTTTGAGTGTTTATTATGTTGTATCAGATTGCTGTAATAAGTGTTTGGTCCTAAACCTCCCCATCCCGAAGGGGTCATGGGTTTATATGAACTTCCAATAACGCCTAATAAACCCAGGCTGGGATCTTTAAAGATATTTAAGATAACCTTGCCCCAGTTATTAGTTTTAATGAGCACATCTTCATGCATAAAGCATAGGGTATCATACTGGGCTTTTAAGATCCCCTTATTGTAAACAGAACAAATACCCTGCTCGCCTGAACTGTTGTCGGTAGCAATTATTTCGTAAGGTACACCAATTGTTGCCGCGATGTTTTCGCTTACCTGGTTTAGCAGGGTTTTATTCGCAGAACATATAATTACTGAGATCATTTATAGGGGTAAATGTAAAGTATATTAAATAAATTAACAGTTAAAAAGGTAACGTTTAAAAAGCATTTTTGTTACGCTAAACAGCTATATACGCAAAATGCTGTAGGGTTGCTACAGCATTTTGTTAATTTACTTTCGAAATATATTTTTACTGAAACTTAAATCCCAACCCAATTYGCCAAACCTGGTTACGGAAATCGGGCAGATCAGCTTCGTTTGAACTATTTCTGGAAAGGTCAATGTTGTAACGCCCCCTGATCTCTACATTCCGGTTAATATCAAAACTAACACCTACTACACCTGCAACATAGCTTTGATCGCCTTCGTGCCCATCATAACGGGTTTCAGCGTTGGTGCCAAAATCACGGTAAGTGTCTTTTTGCGAAGTTAAAAAGGTAAGTTGAGGGCCAATTAAAAAATTAAACCCAGGCACAATCTTAAATTTTGCCAGCAAGGGAATGTCAATATAATTGGTACGTTCTGTAAAATGGGCATTTTCAAGGTCGGCACTAAAGCCTTTTTGCGAAAATAATACTTCAGGCGCGAACGAAAAAGAATAAGTAACAGGAACATCCAATGTAAGCCCGACATTGAAGGCTGCAATACTGCTTGAGCTAAAACGGGAATCATAAGCATCGAGCGAATTCGCGACGTTCAGGCCGGCGGTAAAACCCACTTTAACTTGATTGTCATTATACGGTCTGCGATGTTCATGTCTTACATAACGGCGTGGCGGCCTCTGACCAGGGCCATCATAATACCTTTGTGCACTTGCTGTACCAACTGTAAATAAGCATATCGCTAAAAAGATAAATTTTTTCATTTTTTTAATTGTTTTTTAATGGTAGCGAAACTATCATGAGCGTTTTGTTTTACAGCCTGCTCATTCGGTTTCCTGATTTAGTTTGTTTTATTATATCCATAGAGTAAAAATTAAAGCAAAGGTTTATTAACAGTTTAATTTTTATAATATTTGAATGTCTGGCCCCTGAGTAAAACATACATTTGTACCATGTCAAAACTGAATAACGGTTTTTACCGCATACTAATTATTGCATTAAATTTTATTGCTGTTAATGCTTTTGCACAAAAGGAAAGCTACATACAAAGCTTAAATACAAAAAATCACTGGGTCGATTCTGTTTATAAAAGCTTAAGCCGCAGGCATAAAGTGGCACAATTGTTTTTTATAAGGGCTCACACCAATAAAGGCAAGATGTATGAAGACTCTGTTGCCAGAGTGATAAAAGACCAGCAAGTTGGTGGCCTGGTATTTTTTCAGGGCGGACCCGGCAGGCAGGCAAACCTGGTTAATAAATATCAAAAACTGGCCGAAGTGCCCTTACTAATATCCATGGATGGCGAGTGGGGCCTGGGTATGCGCCTTGACTCAACTATATCATACCCATATCAGATGACACTGGGCGCCATACAGGATAATAACCTGATATACAAAATGGGGCAACAGGTTGCTTATGATTTTAAAAGGCTGGGCATCCAGATAAACTTTGGGCCCGATATGGATGTAAATAATAACCCCAATAATCCGGTGATCAACTATCGCTCCTTTGGCGATAATATGTATAATGTGGCTAAAAAAGGCATAGCTTATTTTAAGGGAATGCAGGATGCCGGTTTGTTAACCACTGCCAAACATTTTCCGGGTCATGGCGATACCAATGTTGATTCGCATCTCGATCTGCCTCTGTTGCCCTACAGCCGCGCCAGGTTGGATTCGCTCGAAGAGTATCCTTTCCGCGAAGCCATCAATGAGGGCATCAGCGGGGTAATGATAGCACATATGAATATCCCCGCATTGGATAGCACCAAACATTTGCCATCTACGCTGTCGCGTCCTATTGTAACGGGTATTTTAAAAGATTCTCTGAGGTTTAAGGGCCTGGTAGTATCTGATGCTATGGAAATGAAAGGGGTTACAAAATATTTCCCCAATGGCGAAGCCGACCTAAAAGCCTTTTTGGCAGGTAACGATATTATTGAACTGTCAGAAAACTCTGACCGTGCTATCAAGCTTATTCGCAGGGCGCTGCGTAAAAATCTTATCAGCCCCGAAGAATTTCAGACCAAAGTAAAAAAAGTGCTGGCCGCCAAATACTGGGCCGGACTTAACAGCCGTCAAAACATTTCGCCCGTAAATTTAAATGCAGATTTAAACAGGCCGGCAGCAAAAGAACTGGTACAGCAATTAAGCGATGCCTCGGTAACGCTGTTGAAGGGTAATTCGGCAGCGTTAAAACTTAATCCATTTTTAAAAACCGCCATAGTAAGTATTGGCGTAGATGCACCCACGGTTTTTCAGCAGGAACTGGCTAAAAGTTTTCCCAACTGCAGATTATTTCTGATTAATAAGAACACGCCGGCTATTGAAATTAGAAATATATTGACCTGGTTAAAACAGTACAACCAGGTAATTGTGGGCGTGCATGACACGCGCCTTCGCCCGCAAAGCAAACTGGACTACAGCAGCGATGTTCGGTTAATGATAGCCGACCTGGCTTCGCGTAAAAATACCGTAATGAGTGTTTTTGCAAATGCCTACACTATTGCTGGCTTGCCAGGCATCGAAAAAAGCAGTGCTTTATTGGTATGCTACCAAATGAGTCCTGAATTGCAAAAATCAGCGGCAAAAGTGATCACAGGTAGCTTAAAGCCAACCGGCAAATTACCGGTGAGTGTTAACGTGTTTTTCCCTACGGGTACGGGGATGCAGTAGATATGTTTGTCGCAGAGTAAACTCACACTAGGCTTTGCTGCGCTCGCCATCCCTCTCTACGCCTTTGGCGTAAAGAGGGATAAAACAGATTTGTCATGCTGAACGGAGTGAAGCATCTATTATACTGCATCCTTAGTTCAAAAAGATTTTTCGCTGTCGCTCAACATGGCAAAATTATATTGAATAACCCTCTTTCCGGTGCAGCCGAAGAAAGGGTCGACAAGCGGAGCGTCGTCGGGGTGAGTCTTCGCCAATAAGCAGTTGACTTCCCACTGGCTTTTCGTAATTTTACTAAACAATTATGCAATCTAACCTCAATAAATATAACGAGAAATTTCAAGCGGCTTTAGCCGGGTTAAATCCCGAACAACTGGCCGCTGTTAATAAAATGGATGGCCCCGTTTTGGTGGTGGCTGGTCCGGGTACAGGGAAAACACAGATACTGGCTGCCCGTATAGGCAAAATATTGACCGATACCGATGCCCTGCCGAGCGAAATTTTGTGCCTTACCTATACCGATGCCGGGGCGGTGGCCATGCGCAAACGCCTGTTTGAATTTATTGGCCCTGATGCTTACCGCATTAACATTTATACCTTCCACGCTTTTTGTAATGAGATCATCCAGGAAAACCTGGAGTATTTTGGCAAGCTGAATTTGGAATCATTGTCTGACCTGGAATCGGCAATGCTGTTTCGTGAACTGGTTGATGATTTTGACAATGAGCATTTATTGAAGCGCTTTACAGGAGATATTTATTACGATACTAAACGCCTGAAAGACCTCTTTTCGACCATGAAACGGGAGAACTGGGATGCGGATATGATTGAGCGGGCGGTTCAGGAATATCTTGATGATATCCCCAACCGCGAGGAATTTGTGTACAAAAGGGCAAATGCCAAAACGGGTATAAAAATAGGCGATCCCAAACAGAAGGATATAGATGCTGCTCATGAAACCATGAGTAAGTTGTTGGCAGCTGTAGGTGAATACAAAAACTATGATACCAAGATGAAGGCCCGCGGCCGTTATGATTATGACGACATGATCATTTGGGTGCTCCGGGCTTTTAGTAATAATGAAGAGATATTGCGCAAATACCAGGAACGCTACCAATACATTTTGGTGGATGAGTTTCAGGATACCAGCGGTTCGCAAAATGAGCTGCTACGCTTTTTGTTGAATTATTGGGATGTGCCTAACGTGTTTGTGGTGGGCGATGATGACCAGTCTATCTTCAAGTTTCAGGGTGCCAACATGAAAAACATCCTTGATTTTGCTACTGATTATGTTGATACGCTGCATACGGTAGTGTTGAAACATAATTACCGGTCCAATCAGCATATCCTTGATATTTCAAAAGCGCTTATCAATAATAATTTCGAGCGTTTAACCAGTCAGCTTAAGCTGGATAAGGACCTGCGCGCATCACACCCTCGCTTTGCCGAAATGCCGGTTGAACCAGTAATCCGTGAGTATGAAAACCCCGATCAGGAATTGGTTGATGTATCGGCACAAATAAAACAACTGATTGATAATGGCACGCCGCCAGGCGAGATCGCGGTGATATACCGTAACCACAGCCAGGTTGAGGAAATGATAAAATACCTCGATATTCAAAAGATAGCCGTGAACACCAAACGCAAAATTGATATCCTGACCCAACCATTTGGCGAAAAGATCATCAATATTATGCGCTACCTCGCCATGGAGATCGATTCGCCGTATAGTGGTGATGAGCTGCTGTTCGAGATCATGCATTACGATTTCTTTAACATAGCTCCAATTGAAATTGCTAAAGCAAGCATCGCGGTAGCAAAAGAAAATTACGGCACTATCAACAACTATAAACCTAAAACATCTCTGCGCCGTTATATTCATGAAATGCGCTTGCCTACTCAAGCAGATCTGTTTGATCCGGGAAAAAATGCAGAGATGAAATATCTCCTCAACAATATTGATGAACTGCTTAAATCGGCTTTAAGTACTACGCTGCAGGCATTTTTTCAGGATGTGATAGCCAAAATGGGTATCCTGCGCTATATTATGCAGCAAACGGATAAGGGCGGGCACATGCAGATGCTCACCAGTTTTTTTGATTTTTTAAAGGACGAAAGTCGCAAGGATCCCGAAATTAAACTGGCCGACCTGATTGCAACCATCGATTTGATGAAAAAGAACGGCATCAGGCTGGATCTTAACCAGGTAATATTTTCAGACAACGGCGTAAACTTTTTAACCGCGCACGGTTCCAAAGGGCTGGAGTTTGAGCATGTATTTTTTATAGGCTGTGATAAACGCACCTGGGACAGCAAAGGCCGCAACTCTGGTTTTAGCTACCCCGATACTTTAACACAAACCACATCAGATGATATTGCCCAAAAAGAAGAGGCACGCCGTTTGTTTTATGTAGCTATTACCCGCGCTAAGCAGCACCTTTCTATATCATACGCCAATAAGGATAAAAAAGCAAAGGATCAGGAAGCGAGTCAGTTTGTAGGAGAGATATTGGCCAGTACTGATTTGCAGGTGCAATATCCAAAGGTAACGGAAACGGCCATGCTTGGTTTTTATATGACCCAGTTTAGCGAGGCCGATAAACCAAAAGTTGAATTGCTGGATAAAAACTACATTAACCAGCTGCTGCAAAGTTATACCCTGTCGGTAACGCATTTAAGTAATTATCTCGATTGCCCGCTGCGGTTTTATTTTCAATGTTTAATCAGGGTGCCGTCGGGTAAAAGTCCGTCGGCTACGTTTGGACAGGCAGTGCATTGGGCGCTTAACAAAACTTACAGGCTGCTGAAAGACAATGACAATGAGTTTCTTTCAACTGAGCAGTTTATGAATGAGTTTCGCTGGTACATGGCCCGTAACAGGGATTCATTTACGAAGGAAGAATTTAAACTGCGTGTGGCCTACGGCGAAAAGATACTGCCGCTGTACTATGAGCAGAATGTGAACAACTGGAATAAAGTAGCCATTACCGAGCGCACCATAAAAAACATTGAAATAGGTGGTGTACCTATAAAAGGTAACCTCGACAAAATGGAGTTTGACGGTAAGCATGTAACCGTGGTAGACTATAAAACCGGTAAGTTAAGGAATGCCAAAGACAAACTATTGCGCCCAACCAATGAGAATCCTAACGGAGGCGATTACTGGCGCCAGGGGGTATTTTATAAAATACTGGTTGACCATGACCGCACTAACGATTGGGAAGTGGTAAGTACCGTATTTGATTTTGTAGAACCGGTAAGTGAGGGCGAATATCACCGCGAAAAATTTGTGATAACCCCCGGGGACATAGAAACGGTAACCGAGCAGATCACCACTACCTATCAAAAAATAATGGCACACGATTTTAACACCGGATGCGGCAAAAAAGAATGCGACTGGTGCCATTTTGTTAAAAGCAATTTTAAACAAGCCGATGAGATTTTGGGGATTGTTAGTGAAGAGGAAGAGGATGTATAGAATCATTATTAAACAGAAAATGTCATTTCGATACGAGGTATGAGTGAGAAATCTTGTACACCGTGCAAAGTTCGCATGAAAAGTTGTCGAAGATTTTTCGCTATCGCTCAAGAGATAGTTTCTCTCTATCGTTCGAAATGACATTTGTTATTCAACATGCATATAAAAGTCCTCTCCTTTGGAGAGGATTTAGGTGAGGCAAAAATTTATTAGTTTTGTACCATGTATTTCTTCAGAAAAAAAGATCCTAATAGGCCAACAAACATCAATCTGCGGATCATGCATTTCATTAATGCATTAGCTATCCTCATGTTTTTGGCGGGGATCATTTATAAACTGATACAAGTGTTCATATTTAAAAAATGATGACAATAATAAACACCAATAACGCACCAGCCCCTATAGGGCCTTACAGCCAGGCCACCATAGCCGGAAACTTTGTATTCGTATCTGGTCAGATACCGCTTAACCCGGTTACCGGCGAGCTCATAACCACAGGTATAACAGATGAAGCTGTAATGGTGATGGAAAACATCAAAGCCATTTTAACCGAGGCCGGTATCGGTTTTGAGAATATTGTAAAAACCAGTATATTTTTAACCGATCTGGGCAATTTTGGTCAGGTAAACGATGTGTACGGAAAATATTTCACAGCCAATTTTCCTGCACGCGAAACGGTACAGGTATCGGCATTGCCAAAGGGTGTTAATGTGGAAATATCGGTTATCGCGATAAAATAAGAGCCTCACCCAACCCTCTCCTTCAGGAGAGGGCTTTGAATAAAAGTTCTAAAATTTAACAACATGCTTATAAAAGTCTCCCCTTTAGGGGAGATTTAGAGGGGCTTACCTATGGATCCTTTTCAAACGCCACTTGTATATTTAAAAGGTGTAGGCCAATCCCGGGCCGAGGTGTTGAAAAAGGAACTGGCTTTAGCAAATTTCGAAGATCTTTTACGGCATTTCCCTTTCAGGTATATTGACCGCACCCGTTTCTACAAAGTAAAAGATATTCAGGCCGATTTGCCTTATGTGCAGGTGCTGACCCGCATCATCAGTAAACAAATAGTTGGCGAAAAGCATACCAAACGCCTGGTAGTTCAAAGCCGCGATGATACAGGTGTGCTTGAATTGGTGTGGTTTAAAGGCATCAACTGGATCGAAAAAACCATTATTCCCGGCAGTGTTTATATTGTATTTGGCAAGCCCGGCTTTTTTAACGGACAAGCCCAAATGGCACATCCCGAAATGGAGCCATATTCGCCGGCAAACATGCAGCGGCAGGGCAATGCCACGCTACAACCGGTATACAACTCAACCGAAAAACTAAAGCAATTTCAGCTGGACAGTAAGGGTATTCAAAAGCTCACCTCGGGTTTACTTGATCAGCATGCCAAAGATATCCGCGAGAATTTGCCGCTGTATATCATCAATCAGTTTAAACTGATTGGCCGGGCCAGCGCTTACCGCAATATCCATTTTCCTGCTGATGCCAATTTGCTGAATGAGGCCATCCTGAGGCTAAAGTTTGAAGAACTGTTTTTATTGCAGCTCAAATTATTACGCAATAAATTACTGCATACCCAAAAGTTTAAAGGCAATATTTTTAATACCGTTGGGCATTACTTTAATGATTTTTATCACCATAAACTTCCCTTTACCTTAACTACTCCGCAAAAACGGGTTTTAAAAGAGATACGCCAGGATACCCAGCGTGGCATACAAATGAACCGTTTGTTGCAGGGTGATGTGGGCAGCGGTAAAACTGTGGTGGCCCTCATGAGTATGCTCATAGCTGTTGATAATGGTTTCCAGACTTGTATTATGGCGCCTACAGAAATATTGGCCAGTCAGCATTATCAAACCATATCAAGTTTGGTAGGTGATGATTTTATTGAGGTGGCCCTGTTAACAGGTTCTACGCCTCAAAAAGTCAGAAAGGTATTGCACCAAAAGCTGGAAAGTGGCGAACTTAAAATACTGATAGGTACCCATGCTCTTATTGAGGATAAGGTGCAGTTTAAAAACCTGGGCTTTGTGGTGATTGATGAACAACACCGTTTTGGCGTAGAACAAAGGGCAAAGCTGTGGCGTAAAAATGCCATACCACCTCATATCCTGGTTATGACGGCCACGCCCATACCCCGCACACTGGCCATGACGCTGTATGGTGATCTTGATGTTTCTGTAATTGATGAATTACCAGCCGGTCGTAAACCTATCCAAACGCTCCATTTTTATGAAAACCAGCGCCTGCGGGTATTTGGCTTTATGAAAAAGGAAATTGCCCTGGGCAGGCAGATCTATGTGGTATATCCGCTGATAAAGGAAAGCGAAAAGCTCGATTTGAAAAATTTGGAGGATGGCATCGCAGTGATGTCCCGCGAGTTTCCTTTGCCCGACTACAGGATCAGCATTGTGCATGGTAAACTAAAACCCGCCGAAAAAGAATTTGAAATGCAGCGTTTTATCAAAGGCCAAACGCAAATTATGGTGGCCACTACCGTAATTGAGGTAGGTGTAAATGTGCCCAATGCATCAGTAATGATCATTGAAAATGCCGAGCGTTTCGGGCTGTCGCAATTGCACCAGCTGCGTGGTCGGGTAGGGCGCGGTGCCGAGCAATCTTACTGTATTTTGATGAGCAGCCATAAGTTAAGCCATGATGGTAAAATAAGGCTGGATACCATGGTTAAAACCAATAACGGCTTTGAAATATCAGAGATCGACCTGCAACTGCGTGGTCCAGGTAATTTGGAGGGTACGCAGCAAAGCGGTGTACTCGATTTAAAGGTGGCTAATCTGGCAACCGATCAGGAACTGCTGATCAAAGTGCGTAAATGTGTTGAACATATTTTTGAAAAGGACCCGCAACTGGCCCTGCCCGAAAATCAGGTGCTGCACCATGCCTTTGAAACAAAAAATGCTGGTTTAAGCTGGGATAAGATCTCCTGATATATCCTTTTTTCTGCCAAAATATTACATTTGTTAAAACTGATCTTACTTATATACTCATGAAGAAAATTACCTTATTACTGGCTGTGCTCTTTACGGCCACCCTGCTCCATGCGCAGGATTCATTGACCATCCGTAAAATTTATGATGAAGCCCTGGTAAACGGCAAGGCTTATGAAAACCTGCATTACCTGTGCAAAAATATTGGGCAGCGGTTAAGCGGCTCTGCAAATGCGCAAAAGGCGGTGGAATGGAGTAAAAAATTAATGGAAAGTTATGGCTTTGATAAAGTGTACCTGCAGGAGGTAATGGTACCGCATTGGGTTAGGGGTGCAAAGGAAACGGCTTTCATTATTGATGGCAAAACCCGCATCCCGGTTCCTATCGCGGCTTTGGGTATGTCGATAGCTACACCGGCGACAGGCATTACTGCAAATGTAGTGGAAGTACGCAGCCTGAAAGAGCTGGAAACGCTGGGCGAGGCCGTGATAAAAGGGAAAATAGTTTTCTTTAACCGCCCGTTCGATCCGCGTTTTATTGAGACCGGCCATGCCTACGGCGCCGCAGGCGACCAGCGTTTTATGGGACCCGCTGCAGCAGCCAAATATGGTGCTGTTGGCGTTATTGTACGTTCGTTAACCGAAAGTCTTGATGATTATCCGCACACTGGTGCAACACTTGCCGGCGAGGGTGTGAAAATTATACCGGCAGCAGCTATATCAACCAAAGCAGCCAATAAGTTAAGCAATATGCTGCGCTTACGTAAACTGCCACTTGTTAAATTTTACTTTAAACAAAGCTGCCAGTTACTGCCCGATGTATTATCATACAATGTAATTGGCGAGCTGACCGGCACTGAAAATCCGAATAAATTTATCAGCGTAGGTGGTCACCTGGATTCATGGGATTTGGCCGAAGGCGCGCATGACGATGGTACCGGTGTAATGCAATCGGCCGAGGTGCTGCGTATATTTAAAGCAATAGGTTATCGCCCTAAAAACTCCGTACGTGCCGTGTTTTTCATGAACGAGGAGAATGGCCATAAAGGCGGATTAAAATATGCCGAACTGGCTGCACAAAACAAAGAAGAGCACATTGCCGCTATTGAAACTGATGAAGGTGGGTTTACCCCGCGTGGTTTTAGCTTTGATGGCGTATCAAAAGATTTTATTAAAAATGTTAATGATAAGTATAAAGCCCTGTTGGAGCCTTATGAAGTTGACCAATTGGTAGCAGGTGGCAGCGGTACCGATATTGAGCCGTTGAAGGAAAAACTTCCGGGTATTATCCTGATCGGTTTCCGCCCTGATTCGCAGCGTTATTTTGACATTCACCATACCCCAAATGATGTTTTTGAGAACGTAAACAAACGCGAACTGCAATTAGGTGCAGCCGGTATGGCCGCGTTTATATACCTGATAGATCAGCATGGGTTGTAGGTTTGTCTGAACTTTGATTTTCAGGATTAAGGGATTACCACGATTTTTGTAGAGACGCATCACATGCGTCTCTTTTTAATTAAATAGGGGTGAGGTATGTGCGATTCCCCTCTTGAGAGGGGTGGAGGGGTGTGTTTCTTCAGATATAATGCACACACACACCTGCCAGCCCACAAATCCTCGCGCCCCCTCAAGAGGGGATCTCATAGCAGGGGCGGATTTAACCGGCACATCAAAAAAACCTATAAAAACCTTAAATCGTGCTACTAAATCCCAAAACCGTATTGTAAATTTGCAGCACATCTAAATCAACATAGTGACCGAAGAAGGTAGTAGTACTCCCAAAATTGATTCCTTTGCAGCATTGCGATATAAAGATTTCAGGTCTTACGTCGGGATGCGCTTTTGTTTCACCTTTGCATATCAAATGCAGGCTGTTGTTATCGGCTTTTATATTTACCAGATCACTAAAAGTGTTTTCGCGCTTGGCCTGGTGGGTTTGTTCGAGGCTATACCGGCAATAGGCATCGCGCTATACGGCGGCTATATTGCTGATAAGTCTGAAAAACGGAAGATGCTGCTCATCATATTCGCTATGGTTATCATCACCTCGTCGGTGATGTTTACTGTTACGCTTAAAAGCATGAGCGGTATTATTCATACCAGTTGGATAGTGCCCATCATTTACTCCATGATATTTTGTAATGGTGTTGCCCGGGCATTTTATGGCCCTGCTACTTTTACCGTTTACGCACATAGCATCCCTAAAGAAGTTTACCCCAATGGCAGTACCTGGAGCAGTTCGAGTTGGCAGATAGCATCCATTGTTGGGCCGGCAACCGGGGGGCTTATTTATGGTTATGCCGATAAAATTATACCAGGATTAACTGGTATCACCGCAACATTTGCCGTTATCATCCTGTTCATGATCATATCATTGGTGCTGGTTTTTATGCTGCGTAAATATCCGCCGGTATTCATCCCAAAAGAGAGTATCTGGAAAAGCCTGTCAGAAGGGATACACTTTGTGTTCCATAATAAAATGATGATCGGGGCTATGAGTCTTGACCTTTTCTCGGTGTTTTTTGGTGGTGCGGTAGCGCTTTTACCAGTATTTGCCAACGAAATATTAAAAGTAGGCGCCGAAGGTCTGGGTATTATGCGTGCAACATCATCATTGGGAGCTGTTTTAACCATGCTGGCTATGGCGCGTTTCTCGCCTATGGGTAAGCCCTGGCGTAACTTACTTATCGCGGTTACAGGTTTTGGTCTGTCCATCATTTGCTTTGGTTTATCGCGCAGCTTTTACCTTTCGCTGCTGTTTTTATTTACCGAGGGAGCTTTTGATAGCATCAGCGTAATCATTCGAGGTACTATTATGCAGCTTTTAACACCTGATCATATGCGAGGCCGTGTATCAGCTGTAAACCAAATGTTCATCGGCTCATCAAACGAAATTGGCGCTTTTGAGTCAGGAACCGCCGCCCGTTTACTGGGAACGGTACCGGCTGTAATATTTGGCGGCAGCATGACCATGCTCATAGTGGGTGTCACCTACCTTAAAACCAAAAAACTCATCCCCCTCTCGTTAAATCAGATACAACCACCAGCGGTTGAAGTAAAATCTGTTGTATAACAGATATATCAACAGCGTCTTAGTAATATCAATTCATCTTTATATCTTAGGCTTTTAGGTTTTTTACGTCTATTAATTTTAAAAGAATTAGTTTATGAGAATTACAAAATGGACTTTAGCGGTTATTCCTGCTATTATTTGGGTATCATGTAACCAGAAAAATCAGGAATCATCGACAGACGATGTTTCTAAGCGGACCGTGTTTTTTGATAAAACCGGCATGGACACTACCGTAAAACCAGGTGACAACTTTTATTTGTACGCCAGCGGTAATTGGTTAAAGAAAACAGAAATACCGCCATCGCAAAGAGGCTGGGGCTCATTTTATACCTTATATGATGACAATCAGAGAAATCTGCATAAAATACTGGAAGAAGCAATTAAACAGAATAACGCGGCTGGAAGTAAAGAGCAAAAGGTAGCCGATCTTTATATCAGTGGTATGGATACGCTTGGTATTGAGAAGCTTGGCTATGAACCTGTTAAGCCATTGTTAGCAAAAATTAATGCAGTAACCAATTACAAACAATTGGTAAGTGTTGCTGCCGATGGCTACAAAAATGGCGACGGCTTTTTGTTCGGATTTTCTGTATCGCCCGATGACAGGATAAGTACCCATAATATTGCCCATTTTGATCAGGCTGGTTTAGGTTTGCCCAACAGGGATTATTATTTTAATACCGACTCGGCTACAGTTAAAATACGCGCGGCGTACCTTAGATATATAGCTAAGTTGTTTACATTAACAGGCATCGATGGAGCAAGTGCTATTAAAAGGGCCGATGGTATTTTAAAACTCGAAACGGCTATTGCCAAATCGCACCTGACACCAACCGAACTGCGCGATCCGGTTAAAAATTATAACAAATTTGCCGTGGCCGACCTCCAAAAGCAAATTCCTGATATTGATTTGAAAGATGCTTTTAAGCGTATGGAACTAAACGCCGACACCGTTTTGGTTGGTCAGCCTCAATATCTCAAAGCATTGGACGATTTGCTAAAAACGCAGCCAATTGATATTTGGAAAGATAAAGCTGCTTTTACCGCTTTGGATAACGCATCAACCAGCCTGGGTAAAAGTTTTAGGGATGCCAACTTTGAATTTAATGGTAAAACATTGAGCGGACAAAAACAACAGCAGGAACGCTGGAAAACCGTTATTGAATCGATTGATGGTGGTCTTGGCGAACTGCTGGGGCAATTATACGTTGAAAAATATTTTACTCCTGATGCCAAGCAGCGTATGCTGACCCTGGTGAATAACCTGCAGACTGTATATAAATCGCGTATTGAAAAGCTGGATTGGATGAGCCCTGAGACAAAAGAAAAAGCGCTTGCCAAATTAGCAGCCTTTACCAAAAAAATAGGTTATCCTGATAAATGGAAGAACTATGATGATGTAGAGATTAGCAAGGATACCTATTATAAGAATCAGGAATCAATGGCCCGCCACAGATATAACGAGATGATTAAAAAGGTAGGTAAACCGGTTGACAAAACCGAATGGGGAATGACACCGCCAACGGTTAACGCTTACTACAACCCAACCTTTAACGAGATCGTGTTCCCGGCGGGTATATTGCAGTTCCCTTTCTTTGATAAGGATGCGGATGATGCCATTAACTATGGTGCTATTGGTGCTGTAATTGGCCATGAAATGACCCATGGTTTTGATGATCAGGGCCGCCAGTATGATAAAGATGGTAACCTGAAAGATTGGTGGACCAAACAGGATGCCGACAAATTTAAAAGCCGGGTGCAAATAATGATTGAGCAATACAACAAATTTACCGTGTTGAACAACCTGCATGTAAATGGCAGCCTTACCCAGGGCGAAAACCTGGCTGATATTGGTGGGGTGGCCATAGCTTACGAAGCATTTAAAAACACTGCCCAGGGCAAGAGTGATAAAAAGATAGATGGTTTTACACCCGATCAGCGTTTCTTCCTGTCGTTTGGTCAGGTATGGCGTATAAAAACCCGCGACGAAACGATGCGTATGCGGATCAGCGTTGACCCGCACTCACCCGAAATGTACAGGGTAAATGGTCCGCTATCAAACACCCCGGCATTTTACAAAGCGTTTGACATAAAACCAGGCGATAAACTTTACCGTGCAGAAAATGAACAGGTAAAAGTTTGGTAAGCAATTATTGCCTGTGGAGACACCGGCAATGGAAAAAAATAAAAAATGCCACTTGTTTTGCAGGTGGCATTTTTGTTATCAAATATCGTCATGCCGAATTTGTTTCGGCACCCCACATGTAAAGTGTACAACATGCAAGATACTCATTCTATAAGATCCTGAAACAAGTTCAGGATCTCATAGAATGAATGGATGTTTAAAGTCTCCCCTTCAGGGGAGATTTAGAGGGGCTTTTACCCCAGTACGTTATCTACCCAGGCTTTGCCCCAGTTTTCTACTTCCTCATCGGTCCATAAAGATGGGTAAAATATGCGTTTCTGGAAACGCGGTGGCAGGTATTTTTGCCAGTTGGTACCACCTGTGGCTTTGATCTCCTCGGGCTCGCGGTTCAGGTAGCGCACGGCCGATTTATAATGCGATAATGGCCAGTTCACATTTACGTTGACATCCAGTCGTTTTAATTCTGTTTGCAGCTCAGGGTATAATTGCCCGGCTGATTTAAACTGCAGGGCAAGTGCATTAAAATTATGGTTAACATTGGCTTTGCCCAATTCAATAAAAGTCTTTGAATATTTTTTTTCGAACTGTTTAAGGGTGAGTGTTTTTTTACCGGTCGATAGCTCGGTGGCACCAAATTTCCAGTACAGGTATTCAAACTGATCTTCGATGGGGGCATTGCTTAGTTCTTCGCGCTTATCCTTGGCTACCAGGTTTATAAAATCGGTAGCGTATATCTCGATCATGCGGTATTGGCCCGACTGAAATCCACTGGCAGGGAGTAATGACATCCGGAATTTCAAGAACTGTTCCTTCTCCATTCCATCAACCATGATCTCGAACGATTGGGTAAGCGCTTCAAAATACCGGTTAATTCGTTTTAACCTTGCGGTAAAAAACTCGGCGGTTAAGGGTTGGGCCTCTGCAATTTGGCGGCACTCATGTAAGGCCAGCTTAAAATACAGTTCGGTGATCTGGTGGTATATGATAAATATCTCTTCGTCAGGGAACGGCGTTTTAGGGTTTTGCAGGCTAAGCAGGGTATCCAGATGGATATAATCCCAATAGGTTAAAAAATCGGCATGTAGCAAACCGTCAAGGTAGGAGTTCATATCCTGCCCCATAGCTTCATATTTTTCTTGCAAGCGTGCCAGGCGATCTTCAATTTCAGGATGGAAATGCATGATCAAAGGTAATAAAATTGGGTTATCTGTAATGTTGTGGGCGGTGTTTGCTGTAATCTGGTAAGTATCTGCAAAAAATATAAACTTTTTAGAGGAGTAAATGTCTTTATAGCAAATGTGCTCAGAAAATTTTGGTGCAGAAAAATTAAAGCTTAAACCCTATGAAGATCAGTAAAGTAATTATTGGTATTGACGATAGCGCTTATGCGCACAATGCAGCAGCATATGGCTTTGATGTAGCCCGCAGTTATAAGGCGGCGGTAGGTTTGGTTCATATTATTGAACCTACTATTATACCTCCCACTCCCGGAGATAATTTAACCGGGATACCAATGGATAGTACCCTGGGCATACAGGAAGCCGAATTAACAGACATACAAACTACTCAATCTGAAATACTCATTGAACGTATTATAAAGGAGTTTGGAGACGGGTTGGAGATAACAACCTATATGCAATACGGTTCAAGAGCCGACGGAATAATTGATTGCAGCAAAGAGTTTAAAGCTGACCTCATAGTTGTAGGAACCCATAAGCGCTCTGGTTTTGAAAGGCTATTATCAGGCAGTGTAGCCGAAGAGGTGGTACGCCACTCTAAAGTGCCCGTATTGGTAGTGCCGTTTGAGGATTAGTGTAGTTGTGGTTCGGGTTTCGTGTTGCGTGGTTCGAGGGGATTTGTAAAACATGAAAAACATCTTTACCAAGGTTCAAACCCGACCCTGGCAACCCGACCCCCGCAACAGATTATCTAATACAGCAACCTAAACTTTATAGTATGTTCAATGGCTTTTAGCTCGTTAAGTACCTGGGCATCATAGCCGGTATTTACATCGGTAATTACGTAACCTATCTGCGCATTGGTAACCAAAAACTCACCCACAATATTAATGTTGTGGCGGGCAAATACATCGTTTATTTTGGCCAGTATGCCAGGTATGTTTTTGTGGATATGTATTAAACGGTGGGCATTGTTTATACGCGGCGGTTGCAGATCCGGAAAGTTGCAACTGGTATGTGTTTTACCCTCGTTCATGAAAGCCATTACCCGGCGGGGGATAAAATCATTATTGTGCGGGTTATGCTTGGGGTCGTCAAATATAATGATGCCGCAATCGGTGGCAGTATCGGCAAGTTTGCGGTTACTTTTGCCAAAAATACCTATTACTTTAAGCCGGCCGGCATTCTGGATCTGCTCCGGGTTGGGCTGATTGGCTTCATCACAAAATAAAACGCCTGCTTCTTCCAGGTATTTTTCTTCAATGCTTTCGCGGTGGCGTAGGTTATAACCTTCTTTCTTCATCTGGGCCAGGGCGTCTTCGTCTACATCACCTACTATCAGGCATTTGATGCGATTTTTGGGGTATGATATGGCCCGCGGCAGTTTGTTAAGGTACAGAAACTCATCAAAACTGGGTGTAATATGGTCAGCCTTTTCGGCTACTGATTTACGTTCGATATTTTCGGTAAAGGCAAAGAATTTTTTGATCATGCCCGATTCCTTTAGCTGGAAATCAGAATAGCCATCGCCAATGCCATAAATATCACCGGGCAATTGCAGCTCTTTCAGTAATTTTACCTTGCCACCTTCCTGCGAAAGCGGGTTTTCCCTGTCATACCCAATGATGTTGCCATCATCGTCAAATACAAAAGTGTTGGCGTAAATATTTTCTTTTTTTATGTGATATTCGGTAACTACCGGGGTAATAAATTCCTTGAAACCACCCGATACGATCAATACTTCATCCTGGTGATTTTTAAAGAATATGGTATTGCGCGAAAACGAGGTGGATACCTTTTTCTTAAGATGGGTGATGAGTTGCTTTAAATGATCGCGGTTGGCCTGCAACAGTTTTACCCTTGCCTCTAAACTTTGTGTAAAGGATAGTTTACCCTCCATTGAGGCATTGGTCAAATCTTCAATCTGTTTATAAATATCCTCGCGGTCGGGATGATTTTTGAGAGAAATGCGGGCCAGTTCGTCAAGGGCCTCAACCTGTGTAAACGTGCTGTCGAAATCAATAATAAAGTACTGCTCCATCTTGGGTGCAAATGTGCGAAATTTTTTGCTGATGAGCGGGAAGGAGTTTAATATATTGACGTTATGAGGATAATGGAATGTGAGTGATGGATCAAAGCAAATGTCATCCCGAACGAGGAATGAGGAGGGATCTTATACGCAGGGCATTTCAAGTGCATAAGATTTCTCCCTACGGTCGAAATGACATTGGGTGTATATAAAGAACGAAAGATTGTTTATTGAATAGCTATATTTATATGTAGTTTATAATTAACCCGATACCTAAAATGATGGCCCCAATTCCTGTAAAAAACATTTTAATATCGTAGCCTTGATCTTGAAATTCTCCTTTTAAAAATTTTCTCCCATGAGTAAAAACTATATATACCCCTATTCCGAGGCTAACTATTCCACCTACAACATATAAACCTTTCATTTACCTTTATTCCCCAGCGCCTTACAAACCTCCGCTATCGTTTCACTCACCGGTTTAAATTTAAAATTAATAGCTTCCTTAATTTTGGAATTATCAAACTTGCGGATCTGTGAAGCAGCCCGGGCCGATGTTTTATCAATGGCAGGATCTTTACCAGTTAACGCCGCGATAATGGCCGCGCCGCGCCAGGCCAGGCCCATCATCCAGGGTTTGGCTAATTTTGCCGGTGGTTTTATGCTGAAGCCGCTGGCGATTTCGGTGGTCATTGCTTTATAAGTATAGTTTTCGGCACTGATGATGTAGCGTTCGGCAGTGATGTCGCTGTTCATGAGAGCTACCATACACTTGGCTACATCTTCCACATCAACAAAACCTCCGCTGCCGCCGGTGTAAAATTTGAGGCCCTTACGTACGGTCTCGAACAAAGCTCCGGTACCAGTTGTGCCGGCGCTGACGCCTAAAATAAGGGAGGGGTTTACAATTACCGCATCCAAACCTTCGGCAATGCCGCGCCAAATCTCCATTTCGCTTTCCAGTTTTGATATGGCATAACCATCATTATCGGCCGACTGCTCCAGGTGATGGTTCTCCGTGATCAGTTCGCCGGGTTTAGCTACGCCAATTGCCGCTATGGAACTTACATGAACTATGCGTATGCCCCGTTCTGCGCACAAATTAACCAAATTGGCTGTTCCGGTAACGTTGGTGTTGATCATCGGCTTTTTATCAGCCTCTTTTAACGATACCCATGCCGCGCAATGGTAAACCTGGGTAATGCCTTCCAGGGCGTCAGCAAGCGCAAATACATCCATCATGTCGGCATCAACCCATGTTATAAGGTCATGAAAAGGGTTCAGCAAAGCAGGTATTTTGGAACTACTCCTTTTGGTGCAGCGAATCCGTGCCCCTGAACTAACCAGCAGTTTTGCCAGTTCGGCCCCTAAAAAACCCGTAGCGCCAGTAACTAAAATCATATTGCAAATGTGATTATAAATGTTTGAAATTTATATTTGCAAATTTCAAAACTTGCAGACGAGTAAATGACTCTGATAATTCATTAAATTCTTTAATTCAGGTTCAGACAAAAAATCTGCACATTTGCACATCTGGAATCTGCACATTTGAAACATTATGTCCTTAGCTGATTTTTTTACACCTATTGATCTTAAAAAGATCGCTCCTAAAAAGGGGTATTATACCAGCCAGCTTGGCGATAAAATTGTGCATTATTCTGTTGATTTTCCTGATCTGGAGGAGAAAACAGACCTGGCCATTATCGGCGTTATGGACGACCGGAATGCCATAGATAATCCTGGTTGTGCGCTTGGGCCTGATTACATTCGCGAAAAACTTTACCTGCTTCATGAGGGCGGCTACAGCGTAAAAATTGCCGACCTGGGTAATATACGCGCCGGGGCCACGGTTACTGATACCTACTTCGCGCTTAAAACCGTAGTAGGCGAACTGATAAAAAAAGACATTATTCCCATTATACTGGGTGGCGGGCAGGACCTCACCTACGCGCAATACCTGGGTTATGAAGACCTGGAACAAAAGGTTGACCTGGTAGTGATCGATTCGCATTTTGACCTGGACGAGGATGAAACCCAGGACACTATGGAAACTACCTCGCAATCATATCTCAATAAAATATTTTTACACGAGCCCAATTATTTGTTCAATTACAGCAATCTGGGTTATCAAACTTATTTTGCCAGCCAGGAAAGCCTGCGGGTAATGGATAAGCTTTATTTTGATGTACACCGCCTTGGCGAACTGAGCGGAAAGGTGGCCATTACAGAACCCGCCATCCGTAATGCCAGTATGATCAGTTTTGATGTGGGTGCTATCCGCTCCTCAGATGCTATGGGCAATGCAAACGCCACGCCCAATGGGTTTTACGGTGAAGAAGCCTGCCAGCTGTGCCGTTATGCAGGTTTTAATGACAAGCTAAGCTCCATAGGCTTTTATGAGTTTAATCCGGCTTATGACAGCAACGGACAAACCGCGACACTGCTGGCACAAATGATATGGTATTTTGTAGAAGGGGTATATAACCGCAAACGCGATTTTCCGCTTAATCCCAAAAATCAATACCTTATTTATAAAACAAGTTTAAAACATGAAGATCAGGAGGTGGTATTTGTGAAAAGCAAAAAATCAGACCGCTGGTGGATGCAGGTACCATATCCATCAGGAGGTTCACGTAATGAGCGTTTTCACCTGGTTCCCTGCAGTTATGATGATTATAAAATGGCCGCATCAGGTGAACTGCCTGATCTGTGGTGGCGCACTTATCAAAAATTAAACTAATAATATTATATTAATAATTATAATTCACACAGCTTTTTAACGTTAACAAAGCTTATAGTTTTTATACTCTGATGAAGAAATTGTTTTTTTGCATAGCAGCCATGTTGCCAGCAATGGCATTTGCCCAAACCTCCGATACTTTTACTGTTAATGGTAAGCTGGGTACCATCGGTGCTCCGGCTAAAGTGTATTTGATATATCAGTTAGGCGCCAATAACGTGGTGGATTCGGCAAATGTTGCCAATGGTGCTTTTAGCTTTACCGGTAGTTTATTAAATCCGGTGAATGCAACTTTGGCGCTTGATTACAAAGGTATTGGTCTTGCCAAATATGTACAGCTGAATTATGCTGATGGCGGACCATCAAAAACAGCTGATGATCTGAATCTTTTTCTTGAAAAAGGAACAATAACTATCAACAGTAAAGATTCGATATCAAAAGCACAAATTACAGGGTCGCCTTTAAATGACGATAACAGAAAGCTTACCTCACAACTGACCGTTATTAATAAAAAGGCACAGGCATTAATGACCGAAGCAAAAGCAGCCACGCCCGAGCAGCAAAAAGCGCCTGATTTTCAAAGCAGGATGCAAGCCCGGTATAAGAATATCCAGGCCGAGCAAAAAGCCGCGCTTAAAAACTTTATTACCAATAACCCCAATAGCTATTTGAGCCTGCTGGCCATTAACTCGGTAGGTGGCCCTGCGCCTGATCCAAATGAAATTGAGCCGTTGTTTAATGGCCTGTCACAAAGTTTAAAGGATACCGAAGCAGGTAAAAACCTAAAACATGGTATTGATGGTTTAAAAGTAACCGCAATTGGTGCTGTAGCTCCCGATTTTATACAAAACGATGTAAATGGTGCGCCGGTTAAACTATCATCATTCAGAGGTAAGTATGTGCTGCTTGATTTTTGGGCATCATGGTGCGGCCCCTGCAGACAGGAAAACCCTAACGTGGTACGCAACTATAACAAATACAAAGTAAAAAACTTTACTGTAGTTGGTGTATCGCTTGATAAGCCTGAAGGTAAATCGGCATGGCTTGATGCTATTAAGAACGACGGCCTGGCCTGGACACAGGTATCTGACCTTAAATTCTGGAACAACGCGGCCGCCGCGCTTTACCAGGTAAGCTCTATCCCGCAAAATTACCTGATTGATCCTAACGGAAAGATCATTGCTAAAAACCTGCGCGGCGAAGACCTTGACGCCAAACTGCAGGAATTGTTTGGGAAAATATAGTATCCAACTGTATACATACGGGCGAATTTTATTTGCAATATTTTAATTAATAAGTATTTAGATAATTGAAATAATACTAATTTGCGTTATGAACATTAGCGCAATAAAAAAAATAATCTTAATGGCAATAGCAGGCCTGCCTGCTATTGTTTTTGCACAGAATGCCAAATATACCGTACAAGGTAAAATAGGCGAAAATAATGCCCCGGCCAAAGTATATCTCGAATATCGTGTTAAGGGCAAAACGGTGATTGATTCTGCTACCCTAAAAGATGGTAAATTTCAGTTTACAGGTGTAGCCGGCAGTAACCCCAATTATGCTGATATCGCTTTTAATGCTAAAGGCACCGGGGTACACGATGCTGTGGATTATCGCTCCATTTATCTGGAACCGGGTATTATTACCGTAACTACAACCGATTTATTGGCTAATGCAAAGATTGAAGGGACCAAAACCAACCTGGAAAACGAGAAATACCAACTGGTGCAAAAGCCAATAAATGATGCTTACAAAGCACTGGATGATAAACAAAAAGCAGCCACACCCGAGCAGCAAAATTCGCCGGAGTTTATTAAGCAGACGAAAGCCGATGAAAAAGCGATAGACCAGCAGAGTGCCGCTACAGATAAAAAATTCATCCAGGAAAACCCTGATTCATTTATCAGCTTAAATGCACTGGAATCATTTGCCTACAGTGCCGATTATGTGGATATTGAGCCATTGTTCAATGCCTTATCTCCGGCTTTGAAACAAAGCGAAGCCGGTAAAAAGTTTGCCGAGCGAATGCCTAAGTTAAAGGCTGTGGCATTAGGCGCAACCSCACCTGAATTTGCTGAGGCCGATACCAGCGGTAAGGTCATCAAGCTGTCGTCTTTCAGGGGTAAATATGTTTTGATTGACTTTTGGGCCTCATGGTGTGGTCCGTGCCGCAGGGAGAATCCTAATGTAGTACAAGCTTACAATCATTATAAAAATCAGAAATTTACTATTTTGGGTGTATCGCTTGACAGGCCAAACGCTAAAGAAAAATGGTTAGCAGCTATACATAAAGATGGCTTAACCTGGAATCAGGTATCTGACCTTAAGTTTTGGGATAGCAAGGCCGCCGCTTTGTATGCAGTACGCGGTATTCCTCAAAATTTTCTACTCGATCCTAATGGAAAGATCATCGCTAAAAATCTGAGAGGTGATGACCTGGAAGCTAAACTGGCCGAAATATTCGGGAAGATTTAATTGGTTCATTAGTTCACTTTTTCATTAGTAACCACTTCATAAAAAAAGCCAGATCAATTCAATATGATCTGGCTTTTTTATATGTGTATATTAAACTTGTCATTTCGACGAACGGAGGGTGGTTTTGAGCGTTTGCGTACGGAGAAATCTTATACGCTGTGTTTTTTATGTAGCATAAGATTTTTCGCTATCGCTCAAGAGGTAGTTTCTCCTCGTACCTCGTCGAAATGACATTGTTAGAAATTAAAAGTTTAATGAACCAATAAACCAATGAACTACAATAAGTCAAACCCAATATCGCGCCTGAAATACATGCCATCATAATAAATACGGCTGGTATCGGCAGTGGCTTGCTGCAGGGCGGCGAACATATTATCCTGCAGAGTGGTTATAGCTAAAACCCGGCCGCCTGTGGTTATCACATTTTCACCATCGATACTTGTACCGGCATGAAAAACTATCGAATCACGTACATTCTCTGTTCCGGTTATTACTTTGTTCTTCATGTACTCACCGGGATAGCCGCCTGCAACCATCACTACGGTGGCCGCGGTTTTATCGCTTATAATTAATTCTTTTTCATTCAGATTACCTTCGGCAACGCCCAACAGCAGATCAACAAAGTCCGACTCAATGCGCGGCATAACACTTTCTGTTTCAGGATCGCCCATGCGGCAGTTATATTCAATTACCCATGGCTCACCATCGCTGTTCATAAGGCCAATGAAGATAAAGCCCTTGTAAGGAATATTTTCCTTTTTTAAACCCTCAACAGTTGGAATGATCACCCTTTCCTCTACCTTTTGCATAAAGGCGGCATCAGCAAACGGCACCGGCGAAACGGAACCCATGCCACCTGTATTCAGGCCGGTATCGCCCTCGCCAATACGTTTGTAATCTTTGGCTTCGGGGAGTATTTTATAATGTGTACCATCGGTCATTACAAAAACCGAAAGCTCAATGCCTTGTAAAAATTGTTCAACCACAACCCTTGAACTGGCTTCGCCAAACTTAGCTTCGGCAAGCATTTCGGTTAGTTCAAGCCGGGCTTCTTCCAGCGTGGTGCATATCAAAACACCCTTACCAGCTGCCAGGCCGTCGGCTTTTAATACAACCGGTAAACCAGCCGTAGCCAGGTAAGTAAGACCTTCCTGCAGGGTATCTTTGGTGAAAGTTTTGTAGGCCGCGGTTGGTATGTTATGCTTTTGCATAAACTGTTTTGAAAAATCCTTACTGCCTTCCAACTGAGCGGCCTCTTGCTGTGGTCCAATAACCGGGATGCTTTTCAGCTGATCATCTGCCAGAAAAAAATCGTGAACACCTTTTACCAGCGGCTCCTCGGGGCCAACCAATACCAGGTTAATGCCATTGCTTAAAACAAAAGCTTTAATACCCGCAAAGTCGGTAACCTTAAGGTTAACATTTGTGCCATATTGTTGTGTACCGGCATTACCGGGTGCAATAAACAGTTTTTGGCATTTAGGGCTTTGCGATATTTTCCAGGCGAAGGCACTTTCTCTTCCGCCTGAACCGAGGATCAGGATATTCATGGCGGCAAAGATAGTTATTTGCCTGTAAGTTTCGACCGATGGCCTTATACGTAAAATTCTCTTGGTGATTAAACCAAGAGAATTTTTACGGGGGAAATTGAAATTGATTTAAACTTCCAGTACAGGGGCATCCTTTATTTTTTCAAGCACCGATGCAGGCAGATATGGTCTGCCGCCGGTTGCAGGTACGCAGGTGCCGGTAAATACGGCTTTGGTCATTACCTTGTTGTTTAAGATAATAGACTGTTTAAAATGTAATTTAGGCGCACCCGCCTTGTCGGCGAATAGGTCACAGGTAACCTTAAACTCATCGCCCTTTTTTAATGACCTTAAAAAGCTGATGCTATAGTTCGATAAAACCATATATACGCCATTTTTTGCTTCGGTGTCAAAATCAAAGCCCAGCACCTCGCGGACGTAATCGTGCCTGCAATACTCCATATAAAACGGATAATAGAGGCCGTCCATAATTTCCTGAACATCTATGTGCTCATCCTTTGCCACGTAGTTTTTTGAATATTCCATTTGTGTATATTTTATAGGTAGGCGGCAAATATATTAAAACAAAAAATCCCGGCTATAAGCAGCCGGGATTTTTATTAGCTGTGTTTGCCTGGGTTTATTTGGCAAGCGCGTTTTTAATTTCAGTACCAGCCTGAACCACAACAGCCTGAGTGCCGGGAACATGAGCTATAGGGTTAAGCAATCCCCAGTCGTGGATCATGCCATTGTAGCGCATTGATTTTACTTTAACACCAGCTTCGTCCAACTTGCGGGCGTAAGCTTCACCTTCATCGCGCAGCACATCGTTTTCGGCTACTGCTACTACTGCAGGAGGCAAGCCTTTTAATTGTTCAAGGGTTGCTTGTAATGGCGATGCATATATTTCTTTACGTTTTTCAGGATCGGTAGTGTAATTATCCCAGAACCATTTCATAACACTTTTAGTCAGGAAACGATCTGTAGCATATTTGTTGTATGACTCTGTTTCAAAATCGGCATTGGTTACGGGCCATAAGAGTACCTGCAATTTAATTTCGGGTCCCTTTTTTTCTTTTGCCATGAGGGCAACCACGGCGGCCATGTTACCACCAACACTGTTACCTGCTACTGCTAAGTTTTTACCGTCAACGTTGATCTCGCTGCCGTTTTCAGCAACCCATTTTGTAGCGGCATAGGCCTGATTAATAGCTGTAGGATATTGAGCTTCGGGCGATGGGGTGTAATTTACAAACACTGCTGCCGCGCCTGATGCTACCACAATATCGCGAACGAGGCGCTGATGGGTAGGGAAATCGCCAAGCACCCAGCCACCACCATGGAAAAACATGAACACCGGCAACACACCTGTTGCATTAGCGGGCTTAACAATATGTAATTTGATGGGCTCGCCGCCATCGGCGGTAATTGTTTTTTCGGTAATGGTGATATCGGAGTAATCAAACTTTACTGATTCCTGAGCACCTGTCAGCACGGCACGTGCATCTTTTGGCGAAAGCTCTTCAAGTGGTTTGCCGTTACCTGAATTAAGCACTTTCAAAAATGCCTTAATATTACTTTCAATGTTTGGATCTTGCTGCGGATCAATAGGTTGAACATTTGTTTGGCCTGTGCTAAGTGTTAAAATAACTGAAGCAGGTTTGTTGGGGGTGTTTTGAGTTTTCATGCTGTATATGTTTTTAATAGTTGATTATTCGTTTGAACATAACAAAGATACATTGCCAATTAAAGCAACTCAATGCACAATTTTAGACATATATAGCACATTTTTCCCCTGGAGGCCCTCTACCCCCTGAAGGGGGAACTTTTTGATTTGCTTGCAAACTACTCACCCTGGCTTTGCTTCGCTCGCCATCCCTCTCTTCGCCTTCGGCGCAAAGAGGGGGCTTTGAAAATTGATGAAGGATAGTTAGACAAAAGATCAAAGAAAAAAATCTCCTCAACCCTCCTCCGGCGAAGGCGAAGAGTCGACAAGCGCAGCGATGTCGGGGTGAGTCTACTCAAAACCAGGCAAAACTGCCTTTTCTCGGTTTATTATTCAAAAAGCTCCCCCTTCAGGGGGTTGGGGAGCCTGGTATTTTATTCTGAAACTCTGCGGTGAAGCATCTGCCTGTTTGCTAAACAGGCGGATAAAATAGGAGGGATCATCATAACCTAATTTATAACCTATCTCCTTTACGCTTAAAGTAGTGTGCACCAGCAATCTTTTGGCCTCCATGATGATGCGGTTTTTGATAATGTCATTTGGGGAAGTATTGCTGTAACGGGTTATACGTTTATTCAGCGCCTTCGGACTTATGTTGAGCAGATCGGCATAGTCGGCTACGGTATGGTGTTTGGTATAATGCCACTCCACCAGTTGGCTAAAGGTTCTTGAAAACTCAGCTTCTGCATGGGCATCTTCAGTAATTACCTGGTGTTTCCGTTTCCATAACCGGGTAGCTTTAATAATAAGCTGTTTTAGTAAAATACGCAGCATTTCTTCCATGGAGCTATCATTACGCTCAATTTCTACTTTCATTTCTCCAATGATCTGCTGCATATTAAGCGATTCCTGGGCACTCATTAACACAACGGGGATCTCGTATACATTATGAAAGAGGATACCATCGCAGGCCACTTCTTTATCATGTATTTCTACACAATAAAAATCGCGGTTGTAATAGATCATCGTACCTGAACAGTGTTCGCCAAATTGATAGTATTGCCCCACGTTGATAAAAAATAGAGCATCCTCCTCCAGCTGATAGTCGGTAAAGTCAATAATTACCTGGCCACCGGCTTTTACAAAAACTATTTTAATAAAACCGCTATAATCGCCTGATTTCAACTGGTTGAGGATATCTTGTTGGAAATCAAAAAAGCCAAATTTTTTAAAAGTAAATTCTCTGAAACGGGCCATGAAAATATATAAAGTGTGAGTCTGTTTTTAAGCGGGTAAAAATTTTTCTGTTTGATCGGCTGTCCTGATATTCTTTTTGAACTGGGCAGGCGATTCCCCCCTGTATTTCTTAAATGTTTTGGTCAGGTGGCTTTCATCGGTAAAGCCAAGTTCAGAGGCAATTTCATTCAGCCGCATATTGCTGTGGCGCAACCTGGTTTCGGCTAATGACAATTTATAATTGATGATAAACTGCTGCAGATTTTCGCCGGTTTGCTTTTTAAAGTATTCGCTGATGTAGTTGGTGGAGATATTAAAAAGATCGGCAATGTTTTCGGCCTTCAGTTTTTCGGGGTCATAAATATTCAGGTGTATATAGTTAATGATCTGCAGGGCAACAGTATCGCCACCTGTTTTCGCATCACACTTAATGGTAATATTCCTGGCTACAATAGTAATTAACGTATTGATGAGTTGCTGTACCACATCTTTCATCATGTCTTGCCCCAGTTCATATTCAGCAACAATAGCATCTATAATGGCAGCTGTTAACGGTTTATCTCTTTCGTTTTTAATAATAGCGCCCTGATCCTGTTTGCTCTGAAAAATATATTCCAGCTTTTGCAGCCAGTTTCCGGAGTTATGCTGTTCATCCTTAGTAAATACTCCTTTTATATAGATGTTATTAAAGCATACAAACACAAAGGACGTAAGCTGCTCCACGGTAAAATGATGAACCATCATCGGACTAAGCAAATACAGGCTGCCCGGCCCGTATTTTAAAGCGTTACCATTGATGTTATGTATGCCCTCGCCCTCAATAATATAAACCAGCTCAAAAAAAGTATGCTGATGTACCTTCATCGGGCATTCGTTCGATCTCAGCAAGTGGATATCAAAAGGCTGAAAGAGATGTCGGGTTTGCATATCCTTTAAAACTACGTTTTTATCCCAAAATTGTACCGGAATTGGCCCGTGGCTTTGTCCGACATTTGGGTATACAAAATAAAGATAACATGAAAGCTATAATATTAACAGAAAACGGTGGTACCGATAAGCTAATTTTAAAGGAAATTGACAAACCGGTTATTAAGGCCGATGAAGTTTTGATAAAAACCCGGTCTATAGGCATTAATCCGGTTGATGGTTTTGTAAGGAAAAACGAGGCGTACGTGAAAAGAAAATTGCTAATAGAGCCCGGCGAACAAATGATACTGGGATGGGATGTTTCTGGTACGGTTGTGGAAGTTGGTGACGAAGTAACCGATCTGAAAATTGGCGACGATGTATTTGGAATGGTAAAATTCCCCGGCCATGCCAAAGCTTACGCCGAGTATGTAGCAGCCCCTGTAAGCCACCTGGCTATAAAACCAGCCAGCATATCACATAACGAAGCCGCGGCTGCCTCACTTGCCGCATTAACCGCGTGGCAGGCACTGGTTACCTATGCCAAAGTAAAACCGGGCGACAAAGTGCTGATCCATTCGGCCGCAGGTGGCGTGGGGCATTATGCCGTCCAGATAGCCAAACATTTTGGCGCCTATGTAATAGGTACAGGATCGGCAACGAGCAAAGATTTTATATTAGCACTGGGTGCTGACGAATTTATTGATTACAGTAAGGAAAAATTTGAGGAAACGGTACAGGACGCTGATGCGGTACTTGATGGCATTCCTGGTGATCATATATTGAGGTCATTAGATGCTGTTAAACATGGGGGCCGTGTAGTAAGTCTGCTTGCCTTTTTTGAAGGCGAAAATGCGGAAAAAGCCAAATCAAAAGAAGTACAGGCCTACAGGCTGGCAGTGGAATCAAACGGTGAAGACATGAAGCAAATAGCCAAACTATTGGAAAATGGCAGCCTGAGATCGCACATATCCGATATATTTAGTTTTGAAGATATCCCTGCCGCGCATGAAAAGGTAGAGGGCGGTAAAACCAGGGGCAAGATAGTGGTAGAATTATAATGGCTTTAACAATCAAGGTATTTAAAACAAAAGCCGGCTTAACGCCGGCTTTTTGCAAGTATTATTTAATTAATTTAAGGAGAGCAGTTGCGGGCCAAACTCTTCAAAATAGATGTGTTGTTTATTTACCCCGGCCCCAACCAGGTCATGATATTGCTTTTGAATAAACGCGGAAGGGCCGCAAATAAAATAATGCGCATTGGGCTGGAGGTTTAGCGAGGGTACTTTGCTAATATCCAGGTAACCTTCTAAAACGCCTGCTGCCCTGTTTTCGTCAGTTACCTGGTTATAAAAAACGTGTTGCTTTACGTTGTTCTTTGTTTTCACAATATCATTGAGCTGGTTCCTGAAAGCATGTACCGACTGATCACGGCAGCCATGAAGCCAGGTGATGGGATGGGCGTAGTCATTTTCAACCAGGCTATGTAGCATGCTCAATAATGGCGTAATACCAACGCCACCGCTAATGAGGGTAACCGGTGCATCAATATTAGCGGCCAGTGTAAAATTACCTGCCGGTGCGGTAAGGTCAACAATATCGTTTTTATTAATAAAGTCATGAAGCTGATTGCTGATCATGCCGTTGGTATCCAGGTTGACTCCTTTTTCCCGCTTTACAGAGATGCGATAGTATTCATGGCCTGGGGTGCTTGATACGCTGTATTGCCTGGCTTGTTTCAGGTTAAGCTGTGGCAAAAACAAGCGTATACTGATAAACTGCCCCGGTTGGTGTGGCGCTACCTTGCCTCCATCGGCAGGATAAAGGTAAAACGAGGTGATCTCGGCAGATTCTGTTACTTTTTTACCTACTTTAAAAGGGCGCCAGCCTGTCCAGCCATTAGTCCGGTTGGTTTGCTGTTCATATAAATTAGCCTCATGGCCCGACATAAGCTTAGCCAGCTGATTATAAGCGGCTGTCCAGGCATCTACAATTTCGGGGGTAGCGGCATCGCCCAAAACTTCCTGTATAGAGGCTATCAGGTGMCTGCCCACTATAATATAATGTTCGGGACGAATATCCAGACTAATGTGTTTTTGGCCAATACGGTCGACTACAGGGAGCAGTATCGTTGGATCGGCTATATGTTCGGCATAGGCCAGTACGGCCATGGCTAAAGCAGTTTGCTGTTTTCCGCTCTGCTGGTTCCCCATATTAAACATATTCTTGAGTTCGGGGTGATGGGTGAACATCCGGTTGTAGAAATATTTGGTTAGCAGTACGCCGTTTTCCTTCAGTATTGGTACGGTTGCGGTAATGAGTGTTTTTTGTTCGGTTGTCATAATGAATATATTAATACCTTTTTGTCTTTTATTATTGTGCAATGATCCGCGCGTTTTGATGATTGACAGGACAAAACTATGCATAAAAAAAATAAAAGACAAAAATATCTTTTATTAATTTTTTTGTTAATTTTGTACTATCAAATTATGGCGATTTTTTCAAAAACATGTGAGTATGCTATCCGGGCTGTTTTTTTTATAGCCCATAAAACTGCATCAGGTAGTAGGGTAGGCATAAAGGATATTGCCGCCGGTATTGACTCGCCTGAGCATTTTTTGGCCAAAATACTGCAGGACCTGAGCCGCAAGGGGCTTATCAGTTCTTTTAAAGGACCGCATGGCGGCTTTTATATGGATGCCCCGGCACTCACCCGCCCGCTGAGTGAAATTGTGGAGGCTGTTGATGGCGACAGCTTGTTTCACGGATGCGGACTGGGATTAAAACAATGTTCTGAGGTTAATCCATGCCCTTTACATAATGAGTTTAAAGATATCCGGAACCGGATATACCTGATGCTTAATACTACCACTATCGGCAACTTTAATGAGGAACTGATGAACGGATTACTCTCTCTCAAAAAATAAGGATATTATTTTCTTAGTTTTTAATGCCTTATCTCCGGGTGTAAATTAACGGTTACATTAATTTCGTTAAACAATAATAAATAATAAAATGCGATATTTGGCTAAGCATCTGTCAGAGCATGAATACATATATTGCTCAAAAACGGATAAAATAATAACTTATATTAAAGTATTTTGTAAAAAATACTGATAGCCATAAACTAAGATAAGTTTGTTATTGCGGGGTAAGGATGAATGGCAGAGAAGCTTTTTTGATCACTAAACATTTTACCTCTTATGAAAAAAATCACACTACTGTTAGTATTATCATGTGTTGGCCTGTTGGGCTATGCGCAGGATGCACCGAAAGCCGACACCACAAAAAGATGGACCATTCACGGCGAAAACACTTTCCTGATCAATCAAAGTTCTTATTCAAACTGGTCGGCAGGTGGCGTAAATGCCTTTGCCGGTAACTTACTTTTTAATTACGATTTTAATTACAAAAAGGATAAATGGAGCTGGGACAATAAAGTGATCCTGGGCTATGGTTTGAGTAAACAGCAGGATGCTGGCTGGCGCAAAAACGATGACAAGATAGTTTTGAACAGCTTGCTCGGTAGGCAGGCATCAAAATACTGGCTGTACACCTTTTATATGAACTTCCAATCCCAGTTTACTAAAGGTTACGATTATACTACAGAACCCAAAACATTTATCTCCAATTTCCTGGCTCCGGCATACCTTACCTTTGGACCTGGTTTTGCTTATAAGCGCTCTGATAATTTTAGGATCAATATTTCGCCGGCTGCAGCACGTATCATTATGGTGAATGATGACACGCTTTCGCACAGGGGCGCCTTTGGTGTTACTCCCGACCATAAAAGCCTGTTCCAGTTTGGTGCTTCGTTAGATGCTTATTACAAGATCAATCTGGTAGAGAACATCAGCCTGGAAAATATTTTGAAACTATACTCAGATTACCTGCACAAACCCGGCGATATTTATACAGACTATACCGCCAACCTTTTTATGAAAGTAAACAAGTTTGTAACGGTTAATGCGGGCTTGCAATTGATTTATGATGGTAAAACCCGAATACCAAATGAAGATGGCAGTACGAAAATTGCCTTACAGGTAAAGCAAATTTTTGGCGCAGGTTTAACGTATAAATTTTAATTTTCCAACGGAATCTTAAAAGTGCTCCGGTGTTCGCTTTTTTGTGTGCATGAAAAACCCGAACACGACAAACTAAAAGCTCTTAGTGATAAACTAAGGGCTTTTAGTTTATGGCCTGAAATTTTATTTAAGGTGGGTTTTGAGGTAAATATTACCACCTGTTTAAACCGAAAAGATTAATAAACAAAACTTTACTGATAATAATGAGTTAACCTTTATTGATATACATTTAATTTAAATAAAAAGTAAAATATATGAAGATCCCCAAGTTAATATTACCGCTGCTTATTATAGCAATGGTAGCTCCAAGCTGCGTCAGCACCAAAAAATATAAAGAGCTGAACGCCAACTACACGCAGTTGCAAAACAGCACCCGCGACCTGAGCGTAAAATACCAAACCAGTGAGCAGCAACTTGCTGTGGCAAACGGCAGGGTAAAAAGCCTGGAAGATCAGTTAGCATCTGAAAGAGCAAATGTAAAGGTTTTGCAGGATGCCCTTAATAAATGTTTAAACTCCACCAACCAGGGAAGTGTGAACATTTCAAAACTGGTTGATGAGATCAACAGCTCTAACAAATACATTCAGCAATTGGTGAATGCCAAATCCAAAAGTGATTCTCTTAACATGGTGTTAACCAATAACCTTACCCGCTCATTAAGTCAGCAGGAACTGAGCGATGTTGATGTAAAGGTATTAAAAGGCGTAGTTTATATATCGCTTGCCGATAATATGCTGTACAAATCAGGTAGTTATGAAATATCAGACAAAGCCGGTGCAACGCTGAGCAAAATTGCCAAGATCATTAAAGATTATAACACTTATGATGTGCTGATTGAAGGTAACACTGATAATGTGCCCATCACACAGAAAAACATCCGTAACAACTGGGATTTGAGTGCTTTAAGGGCATCATCAGTAGTGCAATCCCTGCAAACCACTTACGGTGTTGAACCCAAACGTTTAACAGCCGGTGGTCGTGGCGAATACAACCCGATTGCCGACAATAACACGCCAGACGGTAAATCAAAAAACAGGCGTACGCAAATTATCATTACCCCAAAACTTGATCAGTTTATGGACCTGATAGGCAAAGCACCTGATGCACAGTCAACAACACCTCCTCCGGTAACACCGCCAAAACAATAAGGCTGTAATTTATTTTATGTTGAAAGGCTGCCCCGAAGGGGCGGCCTTTTTTGGTTTAAGGAAATACCGATGATTGGACTCACCCGGTCGTTGCTTCGCCCGACCACCCTCTCTTCGCTACGCGGAAAGAGGGCTGGGAAACCTATTATTTATCCTGCCCCTCTTTCCACCGCAGGTGAAGAGAGGGGAGCCCAGCGTAGCGTAGGCTGGGTGAGTCGATTGGCAAACTGTACAACCGCCGTCATCGCCTATTCAAGCGTCTGCGCTTGAATAATTGTTGAGGTAAGCGTCCACGCTTACCTTTTTTAATAATTATTTGTGTAAGCGTGGACGCTTACATTGGTATAAGTTCAAGCGAAGGACGCTTGAACTTGCGGGGGACTAGAAGCGACACGCGTGCGCCAGCAATCTAGTTTTTTTCTTCTTTGAGTACTTAAGATAATCAAAAAATATCTAACTTACATTTAATGAATTTGTTAAGCCCCAAAAAAATTTTTACTAAAAGAGGTGGCCCTTTTCAGGCAGCATTTGAAATATCTAAAACAGAAAACTATACATTTGTCGAACAGGGAATAGAAATATCAAAATCTATTGTAACTTTTTACAAATCTATACCAGTAACCAAATTTGAGGCACGCATTCCAGAGGTAATTCCACTAACCTCTAAAATAATAGAGGAGTATCATAATTTCCAAGGGCTTATAAATCACTGTATCAACAATGCTGAAAAAATAAACAGCCAGCTAAGAGATTTATTACTTAACATCCCGGAAATAAAGACTACCAAAGAAGAGTTGCTAGCAATGGAATTTATGAGTTTAAGGGATGTGTTTAGTAATTTTCTAAATAGTAATAAATTAGTCAAGCAAGAAATTAATTTTGACTCTAGGGATAGGAGGAAAAATATAACATCCACTTTTTACGAATATATCTCCGATAGAAACGTATACACACATGGAGTTTTAAAACTTAGACGACCTGACGAGATATTTGTAATCGAATATATTGCAAATAGAAAACTGAAAGTTTATGCAGAGTTGAGCGTTGACATGCTTAAATCCAATCTTGAAGTTTCTGATCAATTAAGGAGAATTTTATCAGAAATAGCTGTATTATTCAACAAAAACAAACCAGTTTAATCAATCTTAAGTTGTCCTAACGGCCCTCGCTACTGCATACGCCCCGCTTGTGAGTTTGACGATAGTTAATGCCTACATCCCCGCCCTTCGTAGTAGCTTTTTTGGATAAAGGCTGACTTGCATTTTTTCCAAAGCTGGCGTACGCGTGTCGCATGCGAATCCCCAGCAAGTATGTCGGGCTGGTAAACGAGTAAAAGCTACTTGTGCCCTAATAAATTGAAAGTGGTGACAGAGATTTGTCAGTACGGGTTAAATATTAAATGATTTATTATCAGTTGTTTATTACTGTTCATGAGCGTTCACAGGTGTACATATGAACACTTACAGGTAGCATAAAACAAAGAAGCTCTCACTGTCTAAAGAGTTCAGCGCTATTCCACAACTGACGGGGTTAGAAACCCCTTCGGGGTACCGTGTTTATAGAATAATAACATCATGTTTTGAGCTCCATGGGAGCTTCCTGTTGGAGCGATAACATTTTTAGGAAGCTCCCATGGAGCTCAAAATTTATACAATAATTGCTATAAACACGGTGCCCCGATGGGGCTTGGCTTCATTACCGAAGTTCCAACCTCGAACCTTATGCTCGTGTCAAAAACACAATTAAGAAACATTATTGTTACAAAGACACTTAAAAAACAATGTCGCTTTTTATCTAATTTCTTCGATATTTGATTAAGTCGGTTGCAAAAACCGGCGTTTAACCAATTACCTATTCTTCATGGAAAAATCTCGCCGTACTTTTATCAGGCAGGCCGCTTTGGCGGGTGCCGGTGTAATGCTTACCAAAACCAGTTGGAGCGCCCAAAGTTATAAACGCATCATTGGCGCTAACGACCGCGTGCGGGTTGGCGTTGTAGGCTTTTCAGACAGGCACAAAAGCTCACACATCCCCAGTTTTATGAACCACTACAAGGAACTCAATTTTGATGTGGTTGGTGTATCAGATATCTGGAGCAGACGCCGGGAAGAAGGCGCTGCCATTTGGAAAGGGAAGATGCAGCACGATGTAAAAGCGTATCGCAATAACGAGGAACTATATGACAGCAAATCGGTAGATGCCGTTTTCATTAGCACCGCCGATTTTCAACATGCCCGCCATGCCATTGAAGCGGTAAAAGCCGGTTGCGACGCCTATGTAGAAAAACCCTTTGCCGAAACCATGGAAGATAACCGCGCCGCCCTGAAAGCGGTGAAGGAATCGGGAAAAATTGTACAGATAGGTTCGCAACGCAGAAGCGGGGCTAATTACCATGCTGCTAATGATTTTATCCGTTCGGGCAAGTTTGGCCCTATTACCATGGTAGAGCTTACCTGGAACGTGAACCAGCCGGGCCGCTGGCGCCGGCCGGAGCTACTGAATGTATTGAAAGAAGAAGATACCGATTGGAAACGCTTCATCATGAACCGCCCTTATGAAGCTTTCGATCCGCGCAAATATTTGGAATACCGCTTGTTCTGGCCATATTCATCAGGTTTGGCCGGTCAGTGGATGAGTCACCAGATTGATACCGTACATTGGTTTTCTGGTCTTAAACATCCGCGCAGTGTAGTGGCCAATGGTGGTATTTATAAGTGGAAAGATGGCCGCCGCAACTGGGATACCATTTTAGCCGCCTTTGATTATGGTCCGCTTGATGATCCGTCTACAGGTTTCCAGGTTACCTTTGGTTCACGTATGCATAATGGCGATGAACACCCGGCCGAGATCTATTACTCCAACGGCGGCGAACTAAACCTGAACACCAATAAGGTTTCGCCCGAGGGCGGCCTGACACAAAAAATGGCTGATGCCATGAAGATGCAGGCTAACCTGTTGCCCGAGCTCAGCCTGGAAAATACCGAACAAGTGGTGGCTTCGGCCAATACCGGTGGCGATAAACTGACATCAAACCACGTGCGTAACTGGATGGAATGTGTACGCAGTCGCAAACAGCCTAATGCACCGGTTGAGGCAGGGTACAGCCACTCTATTGCCAATATCATGACCAATGCCGCCGTACACACAGGCTTCAAAGCCACGTTTGACGAAAGCACCCAGGAGGTAATGGCGAATGGTAAAGTGTTTAAATATTAGATGAAAAAGTGAAAAGAAAGCAAGGATAGTGCGATTCCTTCCCTGGGGAAGGGGAGGTAGGGGTTAGTAAACAGGGTAAGCTTGTACTGCATGTATAAACCCCTCCCTGCCATTGCACCATCCGGCGCACCCCTCCCGTGGAGAGGGAATAAAAACACCCATTCATCAACCTTATCGATAAAAAAAATATGATCAGATTTAAAACTTTAGGTTTTGCTATAGCGATGACTACTTTATCTTCTGTAACACTGGCTCAAAAAAACGAGCCGGTAAAAGTGGTAAAGTCCGCAAAGGAAAACAAGGTGGATATTTTTATTGGCGGCAAGCCGTTCACCAGCTTTCTGTACCCTGATACGCTGGAGAAGCCGGTATTATACCCCCTGCACGCTGCCAACGGTACATTGATAACCCGTGGTTTTCCGATTGCCCCAAGAGCCGGCGACCCAACCGATCATCCGCACCATATTGGTATTTGGTTTAATTTTGAAAACCTGAACGGGCTCGATTTCTGGAACAATTCCTACGCTATCCCGGCCAGCAAAAAAAGCTCCTATGGGTGGATCCGTACCGACCGTATCCTGGAAGCAAAAGGCGGAGCAACAGGTGTTTTAGCTTATCATGCCAACTGGACCAACCAGCAAAAAGAGGTGATCCTGGAAGAAACCACCCGCTTTGAATTTAGTGGTGATGGTAACCAGCGTATTATTGACCGTGTTACTACCTTAAAGGCCGATATGACCGCTGTTTTTAAAGATGCTAAAGACGGCATGCTGGGTCTGCGTCTGGCTCATGAATTGCAAATTCCCGATGCGGCAGATCAAAAGTTTACGGATGATAAAGGCAACGTAACCGTGGTAAAAGGCGGTACAGATAAGTTAGCCAACGGAACTTACCTCACCAGCGCCGGTAAAACCGGGAACGACGCCTGGAGTACCCGCGGTGTATGGTGCAAGGTTTACGCCAAAATGGGAGCCGATTCAGTAAGTATAGCCATTATTGATCATCCTAAAAACGTTAACTATCCTACGTTTTGGCATGCCCGCGGCTATGGTCTGTTTGCAGCCAACCCACTTGGAGAGAAAATTTTCACCAACGGTAAATCAGAAAAGAACCTGACCCTTCAAAAAGGAGAGTCGGTAACTTTCCGGTATCGTGTAGTGATCACCAACGGCAGTGAAACCATTAGCGCGGCTAAACTTAATGAGCTGGCTGAGGTTTTTGGAAAGAAATAGATTTTACGCTTTAATGCTCATGATTTTACCCGCAGGTTTATATCTGCGGGTATTTTTTTTGAATTTAAATTCAGTATTAAAAGAAGTTTCTGGTGATTTCATAAGTCAAAATCCCTTTGAAATAATTATTTAATTTTGTTTTTATTTGATAATTCGAAATTTAATTTTGTATTTTCGAATAAAGAAAAATATAAAATTGAAATTATGAAAACCTTAAGCCTGTCACTGACTTTTACATTTCTGCTATTTATACAGTTAACTGCCTGCGCTCAAAGCGATAAAGACAAGATTCAGCAAGTTGAAAAAGGGCTGATTGGTGCCGTACAGATTAACGGCGAAACACCCTGGACCATACAGGAGCGCATGGCCTACTTTAAGATACCCGGACTAAGCATAGCAGTGATAAAAAATTATCATATTGTTTGGGCTAAGGGTTATGGCTTTGCTAACGACAGTTTAAAAACGCCTGTAACTGCACAAACACTTTTTCAGGCTGCATCCATCAGTAAATCACTGAACGCGGTTGGTGTGCTTAAACTGGTACAGGATAAAAAGCTCGATCTGTATACTGATATCAACAACTATCTTACCAGCTGGAAATTTCCTTATGACAGTTTGAGTAAAGGTAAAAAGATCACGATGGCTAACTTATTAAGCCATACGGCAGGTTTAAATATGCCAGGCTTTCCGGGTTATCAGCAAGGTAAATCCCTGCCTACTATAGTGCAGATACTTGACGGTCAGAAACCAGCAAACACCCCGGCCATCCGTTCAAAGTATGCACCTGGCATAAGATCAGAATATTCAGGCGGGGGGATCATCATTTCGCAATTGATCGTGATGGATGTAACCCATCAGGCTTATGCAGATTATATGAAAAAAGCAGTGCTTGACCCGCTGGGAATGAAAAGTAGCACTTTTATACAGCCGCCCACAGACATCAAACCAGATCTGCTGGCTACTGGTTATGGCTTAAATAACAAACCAATACCCGGTAAATACCGTATTTTTTCCGAACTGGCAGCCGCTGGCTTGTGGACCAATCCTACTGATCTTGCCAAATACATCGTCGAAACACAACTGGCTTATGAAGGCCGGTCGGCTAAAATATTAAACCAGGCAACAACCAAACTCCGGTTAACGCCTTATCTGGATAAGCGCACGGCTTTAGGTATTTATATTGATGACATGGAGGGTACCAAATATTTTGAGCATGCCGGGGCAACTTTGGGTTTTCGCAGCTGGTATTATGGTAGTATGGAGGGCGGCAATGGTGTGGTGGTGATGATCAATTCAGATCATGATGAAATAATTAAAGAGGTAGTTAACAGCGTGGCTAAGGTTTATGGATTTAAGGGACTTTATCATTCTATCAAAACCATCGCGGTAGCTGATACGGTTTTGCAAGCCTATACTGGTGTATATCAAGTTACGCCCCAATTCAGTTTAACAGTATCAAAAGAAGACAAGCAGCTATATGTCCAACCACCCGGCCGTGTAAAAAGCGCCATTTTTCCTAAAACACCAACAAGTTTTGTATTAAAAGAAGCACAGGTTGAATTGGAATTTGTAAAGGATGCCGCGGGTAAGGTATATGCCGTAATGTTAAAAGAAGGCGGGCAAAATACAGAAGCTAAAAAGATAAAATAATGGTTAATTTACATCCGCTTCGGTTCTGCAGGTAAACCCACTTGGTTTCTTAAACGCGCCATGGCCCAACACCACCAGGCGCATTGCTCGCCATTACCGGCATCCTTGGTTTTCCATACGACGTTGGTCATGGCGGCCAGATCCTGGTCGCTGAGTTTGTCAGACTGGTGATGCCCGCTGTCTTCCAGCCAGCCGCCTTCCATGTAAACTGGTTTGGGCGCGTTAACTATTTTAATAAGATCGAGGATCTGTTTGATGCGGTTGTAATCTTTTTCTGATCGGGCAAAATCCATTTCCCATGCCTGCCCTTTGCCAATGATCTCGTTGGATACTGTGCCATCGGGGTAACTGTCTGTAGGCATCCAGGCTAAGCCGTCGGTTGTTTTGAGCATGGTACGGCGCATGGCTTTTACGGTATTGCGCATCACCTCATGGTTTGGCCCTTCCCAGCCGGCGGCGATGGGTGAGAGCGTAACCCAGCCCATACCCAGGAATGGTACGCCACCGTTAGAGTCGGGCAGTCGCATTTCAAGGTAAGTAGTATCGGCATCCCTTACGGTGGTCAGATTTTTACGGATGCCTTCGGTAAGGATACCCAGATCTTTATGCCAGCTGTCGGCCAGTTTGGTTTCGCCCCTTCTTGCTGCTACGGTTGCCATATCATTTAATGCCGCACCAACAAAGCTTTGGGTGAGCAGGTCCCAAGTATCCCAACGGCGGCCCTCGCGCGAATGTTCAAAGGATATATTGCGTACCAACCCAGTTTCAACCGACCAGCGTCCACGCTGAAAAAAAGTGCGGTCGCAGGTGCGTTTCATGATGGCCCTTACCAGTGGCCAGGTATCATCTTCAAATTTGGTGTGTCCGCGTTTAAGTGCCAGCCTTGCCCAGGCCATCAGTACATGTGCCTGTCCGTCTATCTGGTGCTCATCGCTGATGATGGTATACTTGTTATCTTTTATGCCTACCACATGCGGTATGCGCTCCATATCATATTGTGTAGTTGCATTTAAAACGCATTGAATGTTAAGCTCCGCTTCTTCTAAACGGCCGGTTTCTAAAAACAGCGACACCAGCGCGCCCGTAGTGCGGCAATACATGCCTTCATAAGCTCCGGTTAAGGATTCGGGTAAAAAGCCATCTTTCCCCATCCTGTCCAGCAAGCTATAATAGGTATTGGCATACAGTTTTTCAAAGTAAGGTGATTGAAGGATAGTCTTGATGCTGTTTGCATTGGTTTGGGCGCGTATTGATGAACACAACAAAAGGCAGGCAGTAAGAAAGGGCAGGGCAAATTTTTTCATCAGCATAAGTAGTAGGGGTTTTAACAAATATATAAATGTAATCCAGACCGGCATCAATCATAAATAAATGCGAAATTTTTTTGCATTTTGATGATGCCAATAGTTTGGAACTTCAGTCTAAATAAAAATACAACATACTTAAAGGTTAAGTATATTGTAACACTTTAACCATATCTGGCGATCTATGAAACTGACCTCATGCTTACTCACTTCCGTTTTATTGCTTGGCACCTATTCGCTGTCGGCACAAAACAACCTTCAAAAAATAACCAATTTCCGCAAAGCCAATGAACAGGAGATCATCGGAGAATACCTTAAATTGGTTGCCATACCCGATGAAACTAATGATTCTGTAAACATTCGCGTAAACGCGTCGTACATAAAGGATATGCTGATTAAGCGAGGTGTTAAAGCCGAATTATGGAGCACTGCCGAAAGCAACCCGGTTGTTTTTGGTGAGGTTAATGTTCCGGGAGCCACTAAAACAATTATTTTTTATGCCCATTATGACGGGCAACCCGTAAATCCACAGCAATGGGCACCTGGTTTAAAGCCTTTTGAGCCGGTTTTTATTACGGCTCCTGTTGAACAGGGCGGGCATATTATTAATTATAAGCCTGGTGATCATATAGACCCCGATTGGCGGTTAAGCGGACGTGCCAGCGCGGACGATAAAGCGGGCGTAATGTGCATCATTAACGCTTATGACGCGCTTATTAAAAGCAAACTAAAGCCGGGCTGTAACATTAAGTTCTTTTTTGAGGGAGAGGAAGAAAAAGGATCGCCCAGGCTGGCCGAAATATTCAGAAAGTACAAAAGCAGACTAAATTCTGACCTGTGGATTATTTGCGATGGGCCGCGGCATGCATCCGGTAAAAAATCAATCATGTTTGGTGTAAGGGGCGATGTGAATTTATGGCTTACCGTTTATGGCCCTAAACGCCCTTTGCATAGTGGTAACTACGGTAATTGGGCCCCTAACCCTGGCCTGATGCTGGCACAACTGCTTGCCGGTATGAAAGATGATAAAGGACATGTAAATGTTAAAGGTTTTTATGATGATGTATTGCCCCTTAGCAATAGTGAAAAAGAGGCTCTTAGCAAAGTGCCGTCCATTGAACCAGAACTAAAAAAAGAATTGGGCATAGCCGAACCCGAAGGCGGGTCGCGCCCATTGGTTGAGGCTTTTATGTTGCCAACCCTAAATATAAATGGTATGGCCAGCGGTAATGTTGGCGCCCACGCTGCTAATGTGATACCCACAAAGGCCGAAGCCGTGCTTGACCTGCGCCTGGTACTGGGTAATGATATGGACCGCCAGATTGAGAAAGTAACAGCGCATATAAAAGCGCAGGGGTACTTTGTTACCAACAAAGAACCGACTGACGAAGAAAGGGCGAGATATGATAAGATAATAAAAATTACACATGATGCCGGTTACAATGCACAGCGTACACCTATGGACCTGCCCATAGCACAATCGGCAATAAAAGCGATACAATCAACGGTTAACTATCCTGTAGTGCTTGTACCCAGCGGCGGCGGCAGCTTGCCCTTATTTATTTTTGAAAAAGAACTGGGTGCCAAAGTAATTACTGTACCATTGGTAAACTATGATAATAACCAACATGCCGAAAATGAAAATGTAAAGATCAGTTTTTTGTGGGAAGGGATTGAAACAATAGCTGCCGTAATGCAGATGAAATGAGAGTATTAAAGCTAACAGTATGCTGCTGCAACAAAAAGCCCTTAGCTTTACGCTAAAGGCTTTTGCTTAAAAAAAACATAATAAAAGTTTACTGCCCAACAGTAAAAGATTCCCAGCCCGAAGCAGTGGTGCGGGTACAGGTCATGGCCTGTGTGCCATTCTCGCTGCTGATGAATTTGCCGTTATTACCACGCAGGGTTACTTTGCCATCGGGGGTGGTTATCCAGTCAAATTTTTCCCAGTCGCCGGCTGTTGCGCGGTTGCAGGTAATAGCCATAGTACCGTTTTCGGACGAAACGAATTTGGCCTTACTGCGTAATGATATTTTGCCCCCGCCGGCATCAATTACGGTAAAATGTTCTGTATCGCCTGCCGTAGTGCGGGTACAGGTCATGGCCTGGGTACCGTTTTCGCCGCTTACGAACGCGTTATTAAAGCCTTTAAGGGATATTACTGTACCTATTGGAGGATTGCTGCCACCCGGAGGAGGGGTAGTGCTGCCGCCAACATTAAAGTGTGTATAGCTGGTAAAGCCTAAAAATGTGTTGTCATTAGGTACGCCAAGCGGATCCTGCATATTTCTTAAAGATAACATGTTGGCGGTTCCGTAATGTTTGTATGCCACCTCAACACCCGGAAATATAGGGCTTGATGTGGAGCAGTAATTACAACCCGTGCTTTGATTATAAGCGCTGCGCTCAAAATCATACCCGGCGCTTATGCGGCTTGAAAGTGCTGTATAAAGCGAACCATCACCCTGCATGTCGGCAATTTCGGCGGCATAAGTTAAGCCGGTTAGTGAATATTGATAGTGTACACAATCCTGACGGTCGCAAAGTTCGGGCATGGTGCCATTGCTTTGTATCACCTGCGGCATTACGGCATTAATCATATCCTCGCCGCTTTGAAATACACTGGCGCTGTTCAGGAAAACGCCGATAGCCATTTTAGCATAACCTGCAGATACATTCCAGTTATTGTTATAGGCAGGTACGTTGTTAATGTAGTTGTTTTTTACGTTGTTCAGATAATCATTAAACTTGTTGATATCAGTGGTCGACCAGTTGGCTGATACACCGTTGGGATGATAATACCTGATGATCTCGGCAGCTGCAACAAAGCTTGGGGTGGTCCATGATGCTTCTAAAGCAGGCTGGTTAGGGTTATCAGTAGCATCTATAGGAGCATAATTCTGGAAGGTGTATGACCAGCCGTTTAAAATGGCTATACATTGATTTGCATAAGTAATATCCGCGGTTTTTGCAAAGCGCAGGGCAAGCGCGTACGCCAATTCGGCATCCTTCCTGATCTGGCTTTTAGATGGACTGGTGTGTCCGTTTGACCCTACGAAAACAGTAGTGTAGAATTGGGTTGGTAAAGCATTGTTGCTGATAAAATCAAGCACTTTTTGGTAGGCGGCTGTGCGGGTGGCATCCCCGCTGTTTACCTGCGAAGTGATGAGGTCAAGGTTAGCCGTTGTATTTAATACGCCCGGATGCACAAAAGTAGTTACCGCCCGCGGTACAGTTTGCCCGGTAGCATCGGTTGTTTTGCCAGCTACATTAGATTTTTTGCATTGGCATAAAAATGCGCTCAGGGTAAACAGGCAGGCAAAGGCCAGCCAGTAAGAGATTTTCTTTCTCATAATTAAAAGTTTAGGTTTATGTAATAAAAATTGGTTTGCATAAGGCATAAAAAATACCCAACAAAACTGTTGTACAGCCGTTGTGATAAGTTCAGGTTTATGGTATTGGTTAATTATTGGTTAATCCAAATCTATTTATAACGTTTATATAATTAGCTTATCATCAGGTATTTATTTACGAAAACGTTTTCGTTTTAATATCCGTAACATTGACATATTATCCTTAAAGTTACAAGTGGTGTTTGGTTAACACGTTCTAAAAAATCAGCGGGGTTAAAGGTTGTGAACTAATAAGGGGGCCTGTTTTGGGCAGATGTTTATTTACCATAAATTATAAACTATAGTGGTATTATATTGTTGTAAATACTCACGATATTCACCAAACTAACCTCAAATATCATGGGTAATACCTGGCCAGAATTAAAATTTCCAGATTTAAAGGAAACGCTTACCACCGTTCAATTATGGGCACAAATAATTGGGAAGATCAGGCTGGTAAAAACGCCATGGTTAAACCACTCCTGGCATGTTACCTTATATGTATCGCCAAGAGGGTTAACAACCGGGAGCATACCGTATGAACAAGGTATATTTCAAATAGATTTTGATTTTATTTCCCATCAGTTAGTGATCATATCAAGTACAGGTAAGCAGCAGCATATGGATCTTTTTCCGCGCACTGTGGCCAGTTTTTATAAAGAACTTTTTGAAAAGCTGGCATTTATGGAGATCGATGCTGAAATTTATGCAAAACCTAACGAAATGGAAGCTGCCATCCCATTTGAAAAAGATGACGTACACTTTCAATATGATAAGGAACAGATAAATTTATATTGGCAGGCGCTGGTCAAAATTGAAGCTGTTTTTACAAGGTTCCGGGCAAAATTTAGGGGCAAATGCAGCCCTGTCCATTTATTTTGGGGCGCATTTGATTTGGCGGTTTCCCGTTTTTCGGGCAGGGAAGCACCAAAGCATCAAGGCGGCGTTCCAAATATTCCGTTGGATGTAATGCAGGAAGCTTATTCGCACGAAGTAAGCAGTAGTGGTTTTTGGGGAGGTAATGATAGTTTTCCCGATCCGATTTTTTATGCTTATTGTTATCCAACCCCCGAAACTTATAAAGCGCAAAAAGTTAAACCTGAACAAGCATTTTATAGCAATGATTTGGGCGAGTTTATGCTCCGTTACGAGGACGTTAGGAATGCTGCTGATCCTGAAAACGCTCTTTTGGAGTTTTTACAGTCTACTTACGTGGCTGCCGCAAATACCGGCAACTGGGACAGGAAATCGCTTGAATGTGATCTGACTAATTTTGAAGCGTAGAGAAGGGTGTTATTAAAAACCACTTATTCACGGCATAATTTATTAAACAGGTGAGTATAGGAAGGATACTGTTTTGATAATTCATCTTTTTTAGCCATTTCAAATTCATTAAAATCAAACCCCGGAGCAACGGCACAGCTTACTAAAGTAAAGCCGCTTTTGGCTGGTATTTCTGCAGCAAACCATAAACCTGCAGGGATAACCACAGATAAATTACCGTTTCCGGTACTGGAAAGTTCGTGTTGGGTATACCCACCTTGACTGTCAATGGCGTGTATGTATAATGGTTCGCCCTGGTGAAAATACCATATTTCATCAGAAGCCAGCCGGTGAAAACCTGAATAATCATTTGCTTCCAACAAGTAATATATGGATGTGCAAGCTTGTTTAAAACCGGCCCCTGACTTTCTTACTACTTCCTGATTTGAGCGGAAAACCTCTTTATAATAACCACCTTCGGGATGAGGTAGTAAGTTTAAGCGTTTTATCCAATAAGCTGCATCCTGTATTTCCATTTGGCCAAATTAAACAATGATGAGTATACATCCCAAGTACTCATCAGTCACTTCAGGTTTTGAGCAACACATTTTGGTAAAATTTTATCATTGTAATTAAAAAATTTAACAAAATTAATGTTAAACATTTGGTTATTAGGCTTTAATGTTTTACATTTAACATGGGGAATAAGCCGAAAAAACCGGTTAAAAGAAGTAGGCATTAACTAATCACTAACTCACTATGGCTGCGTTTGATAAAAATACCTCAATGGGCAAAAGAACCAATCTGCAGGATGATTCCAATGTTCTTGCATCATTACAACAAATTATCCACCCTTCGGCAGTTGACAATGAAAATTCACCAACTGATGAGCAGGATTCAAGTGAAGAAACGGGTGAGGAATAAGCCAGTGTTTTTCGCCGTATAACTACTACCCTGTTATGGGGTGTTTATAATAATATATGCGCCTAAGCTCAATAAATGGGTTAATTGCTATATGCTTTTTAGTGTGTATAGTTACAGTTGTGCGCGCCCGGCAACAAAGTTCATCTTTCCTAAAACAACATGACACGGCCGCAAGTGACACCGCTGCTGTTGAATTATTGAGGCAGAAGAGCTTAAAGGTACAGTCGTACAAACCAGATAGTGCTTTAATATACGCACAACAAGGGCTTGACTTGGCGAGGAAGACCAATTACAAAAAAGGAGAGGGTAATTGCCTGAACAGGGTAGGTGTTGTATTGTGGAAGAACGGGAAATATGATCGTGCATTATTTTATATACTCAGTTCATTAAAAATAAGAGAAGAAATAAATGACCAGCTGGGGGTATTAAAAAGTTTGAATGATATTGGGATCATTTATTCAGATCAGGGAGATAATAAAAAAGCATTAACCTACCATTTTAAAGCTAAAGCCGCTGCCGAATCGCTTCACGATAAAAAGCGGATAAGTATTGTGTTGTCGAACATTGGCAATTGCTATTTAAAACTAAATAAAATTGATTCGGCGTTATATTTTGAACTGCAGGCTTATGGCATACAACATGCCATAAATGATAAAGGGACGATGCCCAATACGCTGTCAATTTTAGGTGATATCAATTATAAAATGGGTAATATTCCTATGGCGCTTGAGTATTACCGGTTAAGTATACCTTACGCGGTTGAAAATAATGATCAGAGCGCAATTGCCGATACCTATAATAGCATAGCCCGGTTATATGTCAAATCCGGACGTTCAGATTCAAGCCTTTTTTATGCGTCAAAAGCACTCGAAGCAGCAAAAGTTGCTTTGTATCCCGAAGGTATTTACAATGCAAGCAGTTTGCTTGCTCAAATTTACCAGGGTAAAAATGAACATCTTGAATTAATGTATTATAAAACATCAGTTGCCGCTAAAGACAGTATGTTTAATGCCGAGAAAGTGAGGGAGATTCAAAACCTCAGTTTTAATGAAGCTGCCCGCCAGCAAGAAATAGCCGATGATAAACGCCGGGAAGCCGATGAGAGAATAATTAATCTTCAGCTTATTGCAATAGCAATATTTATTCCTTTTTTCTTTTTGGTGCTGTTGCTATTAAGCAAAAGTCGTACCCACCGCAAGGTGATCGAGTTTATGAGCGTGCTTTCTCTATTGTTGGTTTTTGAATTCATTACATTGCTTATCCATCCCTTCGTAGCGCGTATAAGTAATCATTTACCCGTAATTGAACTATTAATACTTGTTATTCTTGCTGCTATATTAGTTCCGTTGCACCATACCCTTACCCATTGGCTGCGCGAAAAACTGGCACATGTGGCGCATGATCCAACGGTGCATAATCCAACAAAAACACCAGGTACGGTTGGTTTAAAGAAGAGAGAAATAAAAAAGGTTTCTTCATAAGCGCTTTCCTTTTTCAGGGAGCTTTTGCAATGCAGCCCTTACCGGGCAATTTTCGAATAACGTGTAATTTTTAATTTAAACATATGAAACGTAACTCATTTCTCAGAATTTTCATAACAGCAAGTACATTTCTAACCGTTCCACTTTACAGTAGTGCTAAACGTTTATTTAAAACCAGAGATAATAAGGGCTTTAAAGTTGATTCAGGAAATGACCGTTTCGGCAAATCAATTTCTTTATTTGAAGGGGATACCTTTTTTACCAAAGTATCTACAAAAGATTCAGATGGCGATATGTACGCTTTTGAGTCGACGCGGGTAAAAAAGGGTGGCCCGACACTACATTATCATTATGATCAGGATGAATGGTGGTATATTCTGGAAGGTGAATTTTTATTTAAGGTTGGAGACAAAATGTTCAATACAAAGGCCGGCGACAGTGTATTTGGTCCAAGAGGGGTACCTCATACTTTTGCCAAAACAAATGATGGCGACGCAAAAATGCTGATCATCTTTCAGCCGGCAGGTAAGATGGAGGCATGTTTTCAAGCAATTAGTGAGGGCAAACTATCAAAAATGACCCAGGAACAGCAAGATGATTTCCGCAAAATGCATGGCTTTGAGCGGGTAGGCGGCCCACTTACCTATTTTAAGAATTTTTAATAATTAGCTAATTTTAATGGTGCGGTGATAACACCGAAAATAGGCTTAATAATTAGCTTCCCAACGTATTTAGGCTTAACAGAAAAGCTTATACTGTTCATATGTGCACCTATGAACACCGTGAACACTAATGAATGCTTGATAATCAAGTGTTTGCATTTACATCATTAATTAACGACTGATAATCAGGTATTTACATTTGTGATATTGATGAACGATTGATAGTCAAGTATTTAAAATATTAAAACAAACACTTTACACGGGGTGGTCATTACAGATCGTATAAGATTTTTCGCAAGGATAGATCACACGATAGGTTTGGCTAAAGCCCTAAAATTTCACTTGCAATCCGTCGGCTAAAGCCAACGGCAATGATAAATATAACGAATTTATTGAACGATATTTAATTCATTTGCCGTCCCATTTATGGGACGGATGGAGCAACCAGATATGGGCTTTAGCCAAACCTATATTCTTCCAGACGCTTCTGGTGATAGCACTGACTATGGGCTAAATGTCAAATACTCCTATTGCCAACTCCTACTAATTTCATCAATTAAACGACTGCCTAAACGCCAAAGGCGAAACTTTAGTTTTTGTCTTGAATAACTTGCTGAACGACTGCGGATGTTCGAAACCTAATTCGTAGGCAATTTCACTTATCGATAAACCGGTGGTGGATAATTTTTCTTTTGCCTTTTCTATCAGCTTATCGTGGATGTGCTGCTGGGTGCTTTGCCCTGTGAGCACTTTTAATAAACCACTTAAATAATTGGGCGAAACGTTTAACGCATCGGCGATGTATTGAACGGTTGGTAATCCTTTTTGGGTTAAAGCATCACTATTAAAATATGCTGCAAGGATCTCTTCCAACCGGTCCAGGATCTGGTGATTCGCAATTTTACGGGTGATGAACTGGCGTTGGTAAAACCTTTCAGAGTACGTGAGCAATAACTCAATCTGGGCAATAATGATGTTCTGGCTAAACTTGTCGATATTTGAATGATATTCCTGCTGAATGTTTTGCATAATACCTCCAATTATTGATTCTTCCTTCTCCGACAAAAACAGGGCTTCCTTTACCGAATAATCAAAATACTCGTATTGCCTGATGGTTTTGGCTAAAGGTGTATTCCATAAAAAATCGGGATGAAACAGTAACATCAATCCCGATTGCTTTAATGTTGTATCCTGCTCAACCTCAATCCTGAAAACCTGGCCAGGCGCCATAAAGAACATGATCCCGTCATCAAAATCATAATCATGCTGCCCGTATTTCATCCTTACATTGAAATTCCTTTTCAAGGCAATGGAATAAAAATCCTTTACTAAGCTTATTTCATGACCGGGCACCTGCGCAATTGTTTCTAAATTTATCACGCTTATTAACGGGTGCTCAGGCTTAGGCAATCCCCTAAACTTGTGAAATTCGCTTATCGTTTTAAACCGGTGAGGTTGGATGGTTGCCATATTTCAATGTACTTATTTTTATTTAAAGGCGGCAGCAAATTCTTTGGCAAAATCAGCCAGTTTTACTTTACCCATAACAGGTTTATGCAGATCATAATCCTGGCGCAATGCACCGTTGTGTGTGGCAGCGCCCAATTCTACCAGGGTGGCGGCAATTGGTGCCGATACGCCGTTCTTTTCCATAGTGGCTTGTGTTTGCTTGTCGGTAAAGGTTAACCATTTTAAATCGGGCTTACCAATAGCTTTTCCTAAAACGCAGGCTATCTCATTACAGGTATGCTCGTCACTGGCCACATATCTTATCTTGTTTTCAGTTGTTTGTAACACTATCTCTTCCGCGACGACGGCGGCAATATCTGTTGGTGATACCAATACCAGCTTGTCATCACCTCCAAAGTTGGTGCCCATAATACCAGCCCCTTTTATCATATCTGTAAAGTGGTACAAATTGTAATAAAAGTAACCCGGTCGCAAGTGCGTGATAGCTACGTTTACCAGTTTATTCAAAATGTTTTCTACCCGGTGCGAACCGACAATGAACCCCGTGCCTTTATCTAAATGTGCACCGTAGCTGCTCAGATGAACCACGCGTTTTATACCCGATTGCCCGATGGCTTGCGCATAGTTGCTACCGACCTGGCTATAATACGCTATCTGGTCGGGTTCGGCAAAATTTGGTGGAACCATACAGAACACCGCGTCAGCATTTATAAATGTTGATGCTAAAAAATCAACATCATCTACCGAGCCAATGGCAGCGGTGGCATCCAATGCTTCAATGGCTGCCTGTTTTTCCGGGTTGCTGCTGATTACTGTAACCGCATGTCCTTTTTGTACTAACTCTTGTGTCAGTGGTTTGCTGATGTGTCCTAACGAACCTGTTACTATAATTTTCACCTTTCTGTTTTTTGTTGGTTCAAAGTTCCGCAGAAGCAAGGACGCAGGTGTAGCCGAATCTACTGTTGTTGTAGTCAAAAAAATGAGGATTGCTTTGGTTGGCAGGATAGGAAACCCGGAATAAATCAGCTCAGGAATCCTGTTCCTAACCAAACAATTCAGGAAGAAAATTTATTCACCAATAATAAACTTCAATAAGTTAAAATTGTAAAAGGTTTTAAAAAAGAATCAACATGGATATTAAACGCAGCGGCTCACAACCTTCGGGCAAAGGACCCGCAGAATATTTTACCGGATCAGTACGAATTGATCCGCTTATTAACCCACCAGAACCGGCCCGTGTCTCGATGGCATTGGTAACCTTTGAACCCGGGGCCCGTACGGCCTGGCATACACATCCGTTGGGCCAAACTTTAATTATCACAGCAGGCTCGGGCTGGGTACAACGCGAAGGGGATGCACGGGAAGAAATTCATCAGGGAGATGTAGTATATTTCGCACCAGGTGAAAAGCATTGGCACGGGGCTACTGCTACCACAGCCGTGAGCCATATAGCCATTCAGGAAAAGCTAAACGGTTCGCCGGTTGACTGGATGGAACAGGTAACAGACGAACAATATAGTAAGTAATTAAACAGAAACTTGTGCCGCATATACAAGTAAAGCCGGTTCTTATGCAAGAACCGGCTTTAACTTTTTTATAAGATTAACTATCAGGCGCCAGGTATTCCGGCATCTAATTTTGTTTCTAAAGCCGTCCTGACATTGGCAGGAAGGCTTGATAACAAGGTATAACCGGTAGCCGTTTCAATATCCTTTACGGTTACAATATATTTTGTCCAGTCGCTGTCAGTGGTATTAATATTAGGTGTATTAACTGCAATAACCCGTGTACTGGCTGTTACCCTATTAATATCGCCATTGCCGGCGGGTATAATAACCACAACTTTCCAAACATTGCTCGGAACATTAATATGACCATTATTGATGGTATTGGCTGCCCCTTTTGAACCGGTACCGCCTGTGCCATAACTACCCATAATAATGTATACTTCATTCCCCTCTACCACCTGCTCTCTCAAATAATTTTCCAGATTTGCCCAGGTATGTTCATTATTGTAAGGAGCCTGTGGTATTATATTGGTCATTAAAAATGTAGCCGCGTTGGCACCTGCAGAACTTGTACGATCGGCCGAAGGACAATTATGCCCCCTGTCGAACCCACTGTTTGTATAATTCGAGGTAACAACCATATACCAGTTTGCAGGCAAGGCAGACCAGCCTGCAAAATCATCCAGGCGTGGTGATGCATTAGTGGTATTAGTAGCATCCAAATGCCAGCTCACCCAGTTGGGCTCGCCTTTGGTGGCGTTGTATGATTCGGTATAATATTTTTGATCAACCAAATAATTATCCATGGATGTTGTGGTACTTTGCGCGTTTGATGGATTGCCAAACAATAAATTACTGTTATCGCCGCTGGCAGGTGGAGCATCCGCACCGGCAGTTACATCTCTTGGTGCCGAATCGGATCCGGTAGAACCGCCATTGTCACCATCGCCGCCGCCGTCATCAGGCGTACCTACAACAATGCCGGGATCGCCTTTCCCTTTAAAGGTAATATCATCAATATTTATACGATCGGTAGTGGTACCTACTTTTTTAATCTCAAAACGAACCTTGCCCGTAGTACTTACTTTAAAAGAGTCGGTAACAAGGGTGGTGTTGGTTTCGTTAATATCGCTGCCTACCTGGGTATAGGTTTTACCTCCATCTGCAGATATTAATAACTGCCAGGCCGATGGCTTATCGGCACCAACATACTTACCATGTTTAATATACAAGGTGGTAAGGCCGTTAATATCAAAGTTCATGGCAATATCGCCGGCACGTAAACGTACCGACTTAAGGCCATCTTTTAAATCGGCAGCAAGGTTCCCTATTACCGCGTCATTAAAATTCCAGCTGCCAGTGCTTAAGATTACATCGGCTGCCGCGTAAGCCGTTTTTGTTCCCTGCTCAAAATCTTCAGTAATGCTATAAGGAGTAGGCGCAGGAGGTTTAGCTACCGTATCGGCAGGAGGGGTAACCGGAGGCACATTAGCATCCTTTTTTGAACAGCCGGCAATGGTTAAAATTAAGCCAATACCAAGCAATAGGTTTTGAATTTTCATGGTAATTTTTTTAAAATAAAGTGAATAACAAAGCATAGCAACAGCATATACACTGTGCAAAAAGCTTAATCAGGATAGATTTAGGGTAGAATAATACAAGGGCATGTTTAAACCATACCCTTGTATTAACTGTAAGTTTTTATTATTTAGGAACTACGAAAGCAGTACCATCATAAACAAATGTTTTGGAAGTATTAGAAGTAACTCCAAAGCTATAAACGGTATAAGTAACTATATACTTTTGATTTAAGGTAGCTGTGCCTTTAAACTTATTCACCAACACTGCAATTAAAGCGGCATTAAGATCGGCATCACTCCAAAAGGTAGCATCAGTAGCTGCACTGATATTAAAATCAGGGTATTGTGCAACATTTGCTCTTGCAGCATCACTACCGGCCGTAGTTTTTGTACCGATATAAGTATAATCTTCCTTAATAAGCGTATAGCTTATATCGCTGTTAACCACCCATTTACCATCAGTCCTGGAGAATGATAATGATTCAGGTGTTGATTTGGTGATCCAGTTTGTTCCATCAAATGCAAGTGCTATAACTCTTTGATTGGTACCTTTACTGCTATTATAATAGTTAAAGCTCACATACCTAATATCCCCTATTTTAGCGGTAGCGGTAACCGTCAGATCGGCCTTCAATATGGCATTTAAATACGCAGTTAAACTGGCATCATCAGCCGAAGTGAACTGATTATAGCTTGAACGGGCAACTGCCGCGTATTGGGCAGGGGTAAGCATATATATTTGTTGCCAGGCGCCATTTAAATACAAGTAAGAAAACGTTTGTACTGTTGTTGTACCAGCGTAGTAATTAAAAGTCAATACTGCCAGTTGGTTGGCTACTGGAGCGCTGGTTTTAGGCCCGTAAGGTAACCATGAAAGTATTTGCGTCGCGCTAAAATCGGTATATTTATTACCGGGTAACAGCAAATAATCGGCATTGGTAAGCGTATAAGCTACATCTTTATAAACGCTATCAGGCAGTTTAATGGTAGGTGTTCCTACCGCAAAAGTTACTGCTGCTGCTGATTTATCATCCAATCGCGGATATTTGGCAGCTAAAATTAGCGGAATGTTCAATTTTGCATCAGCATCTGACAGGAAGGCGCTTGATTTATACGCGTAAGTTGATGTATCCAGCATTTGATAATCTGCCTGAGCTAATGTAAGCGTTAATGACGGAGTATGTGCTAAATTAGGGTTTGGTACTATGGGCTGCTTTTGGCAGGCCGTAAAAGCCAGTGCAAAAAAGGCTAATAAATAATATATCTTTTTCATTTTAATTAATAAAATATTTGATTAAAATTTAATTTTTATGCTCGTCGTAAAGGTTCTGCCTAAGCCATAATAAACCAAAGCTTTAGAAGCATCTCCGGACAGGTTGCCGTCATAAGAATCTGCTATGTATTTGGTATTCAGTAAATTATTAACATTGCCAATAAGTGACGCGTCAAGACCAGCGATCTTAAATCTGAACACACCATTAACGTTCCAAACAGAATAATTTGGCAATTTATATGGGCTTAAGCCGGCACTGCCTGCATTGGCGAAATTAAAATCAGAATAGTAATTGCCGTAATAGTAATAGTTGGTGCCCAGTTTTAAATCAGGCAAAACATTTACATCAAGACCAAACGCGGCGGTAGTTTGCGCGGCATCACCAATTTTAATGTCTTTCAGGTATACTTTACTAACTGTTTTAACCAGTTGTTGCTGCGCATTATATACCGATGAAGGGCCTGCGTCTGAACTGTAGTACCAGTCGCCGTAGGAGAACATGCCACTTAAAGTTACGTCCTTAATAGGTCTTAATTTTAATTCAAGTTCTGCTCCCTGGTGCATTTCATTTACCCCGGCAACATTCACCGTATAAAGCTGGTTAGAAGCCTGGTCAAGGTACGAAGTAGCAAAAGACTCATCCATGTATGATGATCTGTAAAGGTTTAATTTAGCGCTGAAGTTTGACACCTTAAAACCGTAGCCTAACTCATAGCTTAATAATTTTTCAGATACTGAACTGGGGTTGATATTATTGGTGAATTTCTGAAATACGTTATCAAAATAAGGCGGCTTAGTGATGTAACCTATATTAGCAAATACGTTCATCTCATCATTAATATTATAATTTGCACCACCCTTAGCCTGGTAGTTAAAGAAGTAAACGTACCTGCTTGATTGATTTGGATCGCTGTTCAGGTAATTATAATAGTCGTTTCTTTGATCGCCAGTACCTGATCCGTTGACAGTTACAAATGCCGAAAAGTTATTCTTTACATATTCTGCCTGGGCAAATGCTCCGCCCGATTGAACATAATCCTTATTATAATAGTCTATCTTATCACCAACTACCGCACGATGTTCAGGATTATTGATATCACCTGATCTGCTTCCTACTACCTCGGTAGCTGTATATGGGTCATAAACATAGTCGGCACCTAACAAATCAGTAACCGTTTCATAGTGGGTACCTTTATAGTACCTAACGTCAAGGCCTGCAGAAAGATTGATATATTTCCCTAATTCGGTTCTGTATGTACTTCTGGCGCCATACCATGCATGGTCATTATGTGACGAATAAAAGTAGGTGCTTGCAGAACCATCAGGATTGGTGGCATTCATTTTTTCGGCCGCTGTATAATCAAACGGTGAGTAATAATTACTAACCCGTGGAGCAACAACGTCTCCGCCTATGCCGCCGCCACCGCCTGTACCATAAGTGGCGTATAAAACTGTTGAAAGGCTTGATTTATCATTAATTGTCCAATCGTGGTTTAATGAAAATACCGGCTTACTGAAAGTGTTGTTATACGGGTTTATCTGCTTGCCATCCTTAACCCCCAGTTCATAATTCCAACGGGTGCCCTGTGGGGCGTTTTGCCAGTCTGAAATAAGTTCATCAGGTCTTTGTCCGTGGGTTTGTGTTGCGCCCATTACAGAAAATGACAATGTTTGGCTTGGAGATATTACTTTTGAAAGATTAAAGAAGTAATTGTATCCTAAAAAATTAAGTCCGTCGGCAAAGCCATTACCTTTAGTTCTGCTGCCTTGAAAGGTTGCAGCCCAGCCATTTTCGTTTAGGCCGGTTGATACCAGCACGGCTGTTTTTTCATAACCATCGCTACCAATGGCTTGTGAGATATAACCGCCTTTTTGGGTATCGGTACTGCGGGTAGTAATATTAATAGTACCACCAAATGAAGGCACGATAACTTTAGATACGCCCAAGCCGCGTTGTACCTGTATGGAAGTTGTAACATCGGTAAGACCTGACCAGTTTGACCAGAAAATTGACCCGTTTTCCATATCATTAACCGGGATACCATTAATAGTTAATGCCACGTTCCCTTTTTTGGAACCGCTGTAAAAACCGCGGATATTGATACGTGAATCACCATAACCACCGTCGCCCTGGGTTGACATAACACCTGGGGAGCCGCTTAAAAGCTGCGGGATATCCTGGTTTCCAACTTTTTCTTCAATAAATTGCTGGCTGATTGTTGTAACCGCGATAGGTGTTTTTCTGTCTACAGCTACGTCGCCGGTTACCACTACTTCGCTCATGGCATTCGCGCTTGATTTCAGTTCTATTACACCCAGGTCATTCACACCCGAAAGCGGAATCTCTTTGGTTACATAACCTATATAAGAGATCACCAATACTGTAGCATCTGATGAACCA